>JAUYHV010000274.1 GCA_030689845.1 Dehalococcoidia bacterium | reverse complement strand
CCCTGAAAACCTGTCAGGGGAAGAGAGGACACTGGAGGTTTTCCGCGACGACAGGGCGGAAGCCATCAAGGTCAGCAGCTACCGCTTGAAATGATGACTTTATCAACCCCTCCCCGGGAAGGGCGAAACACCGGAGTCTTTACACCCTGCGGGCCTTCAGTTCGAAGGTTTCCCAGCCCCTGATGTAGACGCCGCTGGCGATGCGCCCGACGGCCTTGAGGCGGCGCGGGTCTATTCCACCTTCCGGGGTGGCCACATCGTCGCTGACATGCGCCATGAGCACCTCCCCCATAACGAGACCCCGCAGACCGATGCCATCCTTGTAGTCCTCCAGGATATCCACTATCTGGACCAGCTTGCATTCCAGGTTTACCTTTGCCTCGGCGATGCGGGGGGCCTTTACCAGGTCGCTTTTCACCGCCGTGAGGCCGTTCTCCTTCATTTCATCCACACCATAAGGGTAATCGGCGGAGCACTGCACAGCCCGGCTGAGTATCGCCTCGTCAACGACGTTGATAACGAAATCATGGCTGAATTCGATATTTTTCAGGGTATGTTTCCTTTCCCCGCCCCGGTGCCCGATGGAGATGCAGATTATAGGCGGCCTGGAGCAGACGGGCGAGGCAAAGGCAAAGGGCGCGGCGTTGTATGTGCCGTCTTTACCCACGGTGGATATAAAAACCACCGGCAGCGGCGAGATGGCCGTTCCCACCAGGTCGTGCAACTCTATGCGTCCCATTTTAGAAGTATCCAGCTTCATTTTTCTTCCTCCTGTTTAATAATCAGTGGCATATACTAAAGCTAATTTGCCCCGTTGTCAAAAATGTTACTGTCTAACGCTTTTTCGGGGACATCCAGTCCGGGTGGTCCACCACCTGTTTAAACCCGACGGTGACCTGGTCCAGCATGGGTTCGTACCGGAAGGCCATCCACAAAACCGCTTTATCGGGGTCCTCATTAAAGTGCTGGTGCTCCACTCCCCCGGCCTTTATGGGCAGGACGATGAGGTCTCCCTCTTCCCAGTCGTACCTCACCGAATCGACGACGCTGTACCCCTTCCCTTCGAGAACGTATATTGCCAGGCCGCCCTGGTGGATATGGCAGCCCGAGTGTTTTACTATGCGCTGGATGAAAATGTGCCAATTTGGCACGGCTACCTCATCCCAGTTCCCTTCGTTGACGTACTGCTTGGTCAAACCCTGCCTGTTCTGAAGCCATGGTTCGCCTTTTATTACCATCTTTCCCTGGAGTTTGCGCCTGATGGCTTCCTCGTTAAGCCGTATCTTTCTATCGTAGGAGTTCTCCTCCGGTTCCGGCTCCCGCCGGCGTTCCATTGATCTTTCTACCATGGCACTGGCCCCCTCTCTTTTTACCTGTATTCGGTATAACTATAGCTATTTCAGCAGCAAAAAGGCAAGTCGAGTCAAACTGTGCCCCTCCCGCCCCCGGAAACTTTGCCTGTAAAAATACCTTTTCAATATTTTGAGGCTCCAGCGAAACTTATAAAAGTGCTTTCAAATCCCCCTTAATCCCCCTTTATTAAAGGGGGATTAAGGGGGATTTTATGGTGTTTCGCGGGAAGCTCTATTTTTATGCCCGTTGTAAATATCCGGCAACGCTGTGGTATAATACATTAAGAATACATTTCAAACCTGTTAATACGGTAACGGAGGTACACTGCCATCAAAAACACAGTTAAAATCAAAATAATTGCAGCAATGTTTTTTTTATTATCGCCCCTGTTCATCGCCTGCAGCACCCCGGCCGTGGCGGTAGAGCACATTACCTCGGAACTCATGTGCCCCTGCGGTTCCTGCGAATTAGTTTTAAGTGAATGCCATTGTGACCGGGCCATTGAACTGACGAAGGTAATACAAAAGAGGGCATCCAAAGGGGAGACAAAGGAAGAGATAATCACCTTCATGGTAAAACAGTTCGGCGAAAGGGTCCTGGTCTCCAAGGCCCACAGCTAATTATCCCCCGTTCCGGGTCTTCCCTGTAAAAACATATACCTGGCACAGTCTCTCTAATAGCTCTTTACAATTTGCAGTGCCACGGGTGTCATTCCCGCGTATGCGGGAATCCAGGAACCCCCGTATTACAAAGACCTCTCCCGGATTCCGGGTCAAGCCCGGAATGACAGTTTAAAAAGGCTATTTTCCAGGCAATGGTTGAAAATATATTGGAAAACATAAGAGTAACGCGGTGAAAAATCCCCCTTAATCCCCCTTTTTCAAAGGGGGAGAAGAGCCTCTCCCTTTACAAAAAGGAAAAAATCCCTCTCAATCTCCCTTTCGTAAAGGGAGATTGAGAGGGATTTTCTTAAGAATGACCAGGATTGTAACACCATTTATGAAACACGAGACCCGGCTGTGAATAACGGATTAGAAATCTTTTCTCGGGGGGTAATTCTATCGCTTTGAGAAAAAACCTACCAGGCAGAACAAGGGAACGGTCAAGAAGAACACTCCAAACAGCAGGTTAGGATTGGAATTCAAATTCAATGGTTCTGCCAGAACTAATATCAGAACCGCTCCAAAGAGACTGCCGATAATACCAAGCAACAATGAACCACGCCGGTGGAGGATCTTCTTTATCAAGGCAATACCGACTATTATGCCCGCAAGATAACCGATTATTATGCCGCCGATAGCCAGGCCCAGCGCCCCGAATCCGGATGAGTCGCCTCCCAGCACTTTGCCGCCAACAAGAGTTCCTGCCGCTGCAAACATCATACCGATAACGCCTAAACCGATAGTCATAATAACAAAGCTGGCTGTATTTTTTGCTAAAGATGATGATTTCCGGGACATGCTCTTTATCTGATGCTCCTGTTTTTCGTTAGGGGAACTATTATACCCCATGAAATAAATACTGTGCGCGGAACAGCTATAAAGCTTAAACAAATTAGTGTAGTGCCTCCAATATCACTTGGTAATTTGCAGTGCCACTGGGGTCATTCCCGCGAAAGCGGGAATCCAGGGCAACATACTGGATTCCGGGTCAAGCCCGGAATGACAAAGATTGTAAGGCCATTTATGAAACACTATACAAGAGATATTGTTGGAGAAAGGCAGAGGACTATGATGAGGCAAGGTTACAAAATTCGTGATTATTGTTCCAAATTCATTTACGTATTGTATAATCTGATACCAATGTATTTATGAGGTGTAAGCTTTGACAATGACCGAAAAAGGTTCGGGATAAGACCAAAAGGGAGACCCCCCGGAGGGGGTACTGATTACAGGGAACTTGTGTTCAATTCCTGCCTTTATTGCTAAATTACTAAGGAGGCTTTTAATGGAAGACCAGTCTTTTCTTGATAAAAAATATTTCATTGATGAAACGGTCTACAATTGTCCTTTCTGCAATAGGAGAAATGTTTCTTTTAAAATTGAGGATACATTCCAATTTAATTGGAATAAGGAAAATACCTGCTTTGGTTACCTGGTGAAGTGCTCTTCCTGTAATAATGTATCTATGCATTTGAGTTTTGAGGATATTTCTGAATATTTACAATATCCGGGCATTAATGTTTTTAAAAAAAACATTGATATAGACTCCAAGATATTCTACTCAGTTCCGACCTCTTTCTTTGTTATAGATAACAGAATCCATCGGATTCTTAGGGAGTTAATAGCGGAAGCCGAAGGCTGTCTTAAAATGAATTATCTTACAGGGTCTTCAGCTTGTACCAGAAAAGCAATATACGAGTTGCTGGTATTAGAAAAAGCTACAGGAGAAGACTACGAAAGTCGTATCAAGTCCTTAAAGAAGAAATATCCAGGTTCTGACCCAATGTATTTTGATACTCTCTCCCAAATTCAACAAGTGACAAGTGATAAGATTCATGAACAGTCTTGGGACAAATGGGATTCTCAAAAACTTAAATTCATAATTGAAACCCTTAAGGCAGTATTGTATGAGATATACGTCCTACCAAAAATAAAGGAAGAACGGGCTACCGAGATAAAGAAATTACAAGAGAAAGTAAAGATTGACGGGGGCAAACCACAGGTTGGGAAAGACTAAGTAGTAAATCCAAACAATACTAACATCTCGATTATCAGGCGGATTTACCCTACGGTTTAGTAAAGTGATACAGTCTTGGGTGAAATTGAAGTCGGGAGAGTCTCTTTCGAAAAAGAGTACCTCTTGAGTGCATTAGGAAAGAGGAGCCTTATAAAACTTCATACTGTCGTGGAAGTTTACCGAGCGGGTATATCTCTGAACCATCTCTAAGGATTCCCACCTGCCCAGGTCTTTAATGGCCATGGTATCAACCCCTGATTTGCGTAACAGTGGCGGGAGCGGATGGGAGTCGAACCCACCCCCCGGTGCGCTGGCACCAGGGCAACGGATTTGAAGTCCGCGGGACCCACCGGAGCCCCTCCGCCCCCGTATCGCCGGTGCGATGTCCCCGTATTATAACCGAATCGCTGCGTTTTAGTCCCCCCGGTCATTCTGCCACAATAAACCGGTACTCGCAGCAAAGATCTCCATAATAAATTCTCCTTTTTGTAAAAGGAGTACCCGCGAAGCGGGGGAGGTATTAAATACCCCGTCCCGATAAATCGGGACACCCCTTTTTCCAAAAGGGGAATTAAGCGCAAAACTTGTAGGGTGGGTGCAGTCCTTCATCAAAAGGACGAAACCCACCACCAATCCACAGGCTCCGCTCAGCGGAGTGCCACCGAATTTGCAGGGTGACTGTTTGGGAATTGCCGGGTTGAGATAATGCCCCTGCCGTGATATACTGAAAAATCGAACCAGCACCTTCTTTATTGTGCTCAAATAACCGTAATTGTTGAGCCGTTATTGATAAATACCGTCACCATATTACCCGCAGCCAAAAACGACCTGAGGTCTTTTGTTGAAAAGACCAGCGGACAGAAGTTGCTGCGCTGCTACCAGTGCGGCAAATGCACCGCGGGCTGCCCTACGGCTTACCTCTGGGACCTCACTCCCCGCCAGGTCATGAGGGCCGTTCAACTGGGGCTCAAGGAAGAACTCATGCGGACCCACTCTTACTGGCTCTGCGTCTTCTGCCAGACCTGTTCAGCCCGCTGCCCCCAGGAAATAGACATAGCCGCCGTCATGGACTCCCTGCGCCACCTGGCAATCCTGGAAAAGAGGGCCCCGGCGGAGAAGGAAGTAGCCCTGTTCCACCGCCATTTCCTTAGACTGGTACACCGTTTCGGCAAGGTCTGGGAGGTCGGGTTGGGGGGCCTGTACAACCTCACCAGCGGACACCCCCTGGCCAACACCTCCCTTCTGCCGGCCATGTTTGCCAGGGGCAAGCTGCCCCTGCTGCCCCACACCACCCATAACATGGAAGAGATAAGAAACATCTTTAAAAGGGCCGAGGAACTGGAAAGGAAATCAGCCGGGCCTGAAACGGGGAGGAAAGCCTGATGGCAGTCTCCTACGCTTATTACCCCGGCTGCACCCTGAAAACCTCGGCCAGGGAATTCGATGAGTCCACCCTGAAGGTCTGCAAGGCCGCGGGTATCGAGCTTACCGAACTGGCCGACTGGAACTGCTGCGGGGCCTCTTCCGCCCACAGCGTCAGTCCCCTCCTGGGCCTGTCCCTGCCCGCCAGGGACCTCCAGACCGCCGAAGCCCTGGGCAAACCCGTAGCCGTAGCCTGCGCCATGTGCTTCCACCGCCTCAAGCACGCTTCCCATGCCCTGGGCGATGCCGCCAAACTGAAACAGGTTAACCAGGTCCTGGGCAAGGAGTTCCGCAACACGGTGAAGGTCGAGCACCTGCTGACGATACTGGGAAGTAACGGCAGCAGTTACCAGGTAACGAAAAAACTGGAAGGTTTAAAAGCAGCTTCTTATTACGGCTGCGTCCTGGTGCGTCCAAAGGAAGTCATGGAACTGGACGACGAGGACAACCCCCAGCTCATGGACCGTATCGTCGCTTCCCTGGGAGCGGAAACCGTCGAGTGGGACTTTAAAACCGAGTGCTGCGGCGCCAGCCTGCCCCTTTCAAAGCCCGAGGTGGTGGTGAACCTGTCCCACAAGATCCTGCGCCAGGCAAGGCAGCGGGGAGCCGAATGCGTGGTCGTCGCCTGTCCCATGTGCCACAGCAACCTGGATATCAGGCAGAAAGCCATGAAGGCCGCCTACCCGGGTTTCCAGGAAATGCCCGTGTATTATTTCACCCAGCTCATGGGGCTTGCCATGGGATTCAGCGCCGCTGAGATGCACATAGACAAGCACCTCACCGACGGGTTATCCCTCCTTAAAAGCAAAGGATTTATTTAGAGAGTTGAAATAATGCCGAGAGTAGGAGTTTTTCTTTGCCACTGCGGCACCAACATCGCCGGGGTGGTAGATATCCCAACCGTAGCCGAAGCCGTCAAGCAGTTCCCCGGCGTGGTTTACGTGGACGACAACAAGTTCTCCTGCAGCGAGCCGGGGCAGGCGGCCATCCGCCAGTCCATCATTGACAACGGGCTCGACCGGGTGGTCATCAGCGCCTGTTCTCCCCGGATGCACGAGATAACTTTTCGAAAAGCGGTCTCCGCCGCTGGTTTGAACCCGTACCTGATGGAAATCGCCAATATTCGGGAGCACTGCTCCTGGGTGCACAGCGACAACAAGGAAGCCGCCACGGAAAAAGCCATCGAACTGGTAAAAATGGCGGTCGCCAAGGTTTCCCTGCACCAGGAACTTTTCCGCAAACGCATCAGCATGGAAAAGAAAGCCCTGGTTATAGGCGGGGGAATCGCAGGCATACAGGCTGCCCTTGATATAGCCAACGCCGGGCACCAGGTCATCCTGGTGGAGAGGGAACCGACAATAGGCGGGCGCATGGCGCAGCTGGACAAGACCTTTCCCACGCTGGACTGCTCCGCGTGCATATTGTCCCCTAAAATGGTGGATGTGTCCCAGCACCCCAACATAAGACTGCTGACCTACTCCGAGGTGGAGAAGGTGCAGGGTTTCGTGGGCAATTTCGAGGTGGAAATAAGGCAAAGGGCAAGATACGTGAACCATACCACCTGTACCGGCTGCGGTATTTGCTGGCAGAAGTGCCCTGAAAAGGTACCAGGCGAGTTCGAAGAGGGCACCGGGCAGAGGACTTCCGTCTACATCCCATTCCCCCAGGCCGTGCCTTCCAAGCCGGTAATCGACACAGTGAGCTGCCGTTATTTCAAGTACCTGGACTTTATAGACAAGAAAATGGAAGGCAAAAAGCCGCCTCCCTGCCGTATCTGCGAAAAACTTTGCCCTCCCCAGGCTATAGACTGGGAGCAGAAGGACGAAATTATACGGGAAACCGTGGGCGCCATCGTGGTGGCCACGGGCTTTAAGACCTTCGACCATTCCGTTTACGGCGAGTACGGGGGCGGGCGGATTCCGGACGTTATCACCTCCCTCCAGCTTGAACGCCTGATGAACGCCTCCGGGCCCACCCTGGGAGAGGTAGTGCGCCCGTCCGACGGGACCCACCCGAAGACCGTGGTCTTCCTGAGCTGCGTGGGTTCCCGCGACGAAGCCAAGGGGCGGCCCTACTGCTCAAAAATCTGCTGCATGTACATGGCCAAGCAGGCTCTCATGCTCAAGGAGCACGATCCCGGCGTGCAGAGCTACATTTTCTACATCGATATCCGCGCCGGGGGCAAGGACTTCGAAGAGTTTACCCGCCGCGCCCAGGAGGAATTCGGCGTCCTGTACCTCAGGGGCCGCGTCTCCAAGATATACCAGGACGATAAAAAGCTCATGGTATGCGGGGAGGACTCCCTCATAGGCCGCCCCGTGGAGATAGCCGCCGACATGGTGGTCCTGGCCACGGGTGTCGAGCCGAGCGAGGGGGCGGCAAAGGTAGCCCAGACATTGAACATAAGTTACGACACCTACGGCTTCATGGTCGAGGCCCATCCCAAGCTGAGGCCGGTGGAGACCAACACCGACGGCATCCTGGTGGCCGGGGCCTGCGTCGGCCCCAGGGACATCCCCGACTCGGTAGCCCACGGCGGGGCTGCCGCGGCCAAGGTCATCGGCTTGCTCAGCCAGGATACCCTTACCACCGAGCCTCTCACCGCCGCTATCGACGCCTCCCGCTGCACCGGCTGCCTGCTTTGCAGCCAGATATGCCCCTTCCAGGCCATCGACATGGTCCCGGCAAACGGGAAGAGCATTGCCGTGGTCAACGAGGGGTTGTGCAAGGGCTGCGGCCTCTGCGTGGCTGCCTGCCGTTCCACCGCGCCCAGCCTCAAGGGGTACACCGACGCCCAGATTCTTTCTGAGGTCCTTGCCCTGTGTCCGTAGAAGAGTTCCAGCCCAGGATTATTGGTTTCCTGTGCAACTGGTGCAGCTATGCCGGGGCCGACATGGCCGGGACCAGCCGCATGACTTATCCTTCCAACGTGCGCATCATCCGGCTGCCCTGTTCCGGCAGAGTCAACCCCATGATAATCTTCAAGGCTTTTCAGCAGGGAGCCGACGGCGTCATGGTGTCCGGCTGCCACCCGGGTGACTGTCATTACGTAGATGGAAATTACTACGCCCGCAGGCGTCTTGCCATGCTGGAACCCTTCCTGGAATATCTCGGAATCGAAAAAGGCCGGTTCCAGCTTGAATGGGTCTCCGCCTCCGAGGGCAAAAAATGGTCCCAGGTGGTAGCCAGATTCACCGATACCGTAAAGAGCCTGGGCCCGAGGGGGAAAATTTAGATATGGGAGATAGCCCCGCATAATCCGGGGCTTTTATTCCGCTGATTGTAAGAAAACCGGATATGGACGATAAAATCACCCTGGCTGTCAGGGAAAAAGCTAAAGAACTGCTGGAGCAGAAGGTGGTAGATTGTTTTATCGGTTACGAGAAGGCCACCGACAACCTCACCTCCCGACCCCTGTTCGTCTACAAACCTGAACAGGCGGAACGCCTGGTATTTGACAATACCTGCGTGCACAACCTGAGCAAGTACCTGCTGAATAAAAAAGATACCAAAACGGCCGTCGTCGCCAAGCCCTGCGACGCCCGGGCCATAGTCGTTTTACTCAACGAGAACCAGGTACAGAGGGAAAAGATTTACATCATCGGCATCGTCTGCCCCGGGGTGGTGGACTCCCGCTGGGGCAGCGCCGGCACGGAGCCGGAGGTGCGCTGCCAGGGCTGCCCGCAGCACACACCCCCGCTCTATGACTTCCTCATCGGGGAGCCCACGGACGAGGTGGAGCAGGACGCCTATACCGACGTCACGGCCATGGAAGAAATGGGCGATGCCGACAGGGAAGCCTTCTGGAAAGAGCAGTTCCAACGCTGCATACGCTGCTACGCCTGCCGCAATGTCTGCCCCGGCTGCTATTGCCCGGTATGCTTCGTCGACCTTAAAGAGCCCCTGTGGGCCGGCATCAGGGTCGCCCCCGGGGAAAACTGGATGTGGAACAACATAAGGGCTTTTCACCTCCTGGGGCGATGCATAGACTGCAACGGCTGCCAGCGGGTATGCCCGGTGAACATCCCCCTGATGCTGCTCAACCGCAAGCTGAAAAAAGAAGTGGCGCAAGCCTTCGCCTTCATACCCGGTATGGATCCCAAGGCCCTGGCTCCCCTGGCGACTTTCAAAAAAGAAGAACTGGCTGAACCTTCCAAATGACATCATTTATAACGAAAACAAGTTTAAAGACATGGCTGGGAACCCTTTTGAAGGACAACACCCTGGTTGCGCCCGCGGCCGCCGCGGGGCTGACCTTTTTCCGGCCCGTTGAAAAAATCGAGGATATAGCTTTCGACTTTACCAACACCGCCCTTTCGCCCAAGAGCTGGTTTTTCCCCCAGACGGAGACCCTTTCCGGGGAAATCGCGGGCAACGGGCACAAAACTTTAAATCCCGAAGCCCTGGAAAAGAATGCCGTCCTCTTCGGCATACGCCCCTGCGATGCCCGGGGACTGGCGGTGACCGACAAGGTTTTCCTGATTACCCCCGGCGATACCTCCTACATAGAGCGGAGGCAGAGGACGACCCTCGTTGGAGTGGCCTGCCTCGAGGAGAGGGCGGAGTGCTTCTGCACCCGCATGGGCTCGTCTCCCAACAGCCCGGCCGATGTCGATATCCTCCTGACAGAAGACGGCGACGGGTACCTGGTCCAGGTCATGACCAAAAAGGGGCAAACCCTGTCTGCCGGAGCAGGGCAGCAACAGTCCGATAAGGCCGTTCCCCCCATCGTCCCGACGAAGCCCCCGGCCCGGCTTCCCCTGAAATCCGCGGGGCCGTCCCCCGACATGGATTACTGGGACCAAAGCATTGCCGATCGCTGCATTCACTGCAATATCTGCGCTTTTGTCTGCCCCACCTGCTACTGTTTTGACACCTTCGACATAGAGAAAGAGGGAAAAGTCGAGCGGCTGAGAAGCTGGTACACCTGCCAGTCGCCCAATTTCGAACGCATCGAGGGATACATGGCGGACGCCCCCAAGGGCGTGCGCATGAGGCACCGATTTTACCACAAGCTGCCGTTATTCCCCGAACAACTCGGCAGCGGCTATGCCGCCTGCACCGGTTGCGGCAGGTGCGTGGTCTCCTGTCCCGTGAACATAGACATCAGGGAAATCATGGACGACGTGGAAAAGTTCCGCGCTTCGGTCGGGGAAGAGAAGGCCCCGCAGGCGTAGCCTGGTCATATAAGGTTACCGAGTCAAAATATCCCCCCCTTCCCAGAAGCCAGACACGGCACTTTTGTCCTCTTGCACAGCCTTCGCCCCAAACTATTGAAGAGCCTCCTGCGAAACGTAACAAAATCCCCCTTAATCCCCCTTTAAAAAAGGGGGAGAAAAGCCTCTCCCTTTCATAAAGGGTAAAAATCCGGCCTCTCCCTTTCGTAAAGGGAGATTGAGAGGGATTTAAAAGCCCTTTTATAAGTTTAGCGGCAGCCTTTTATTTAATCCAGCCGTTGCCCGTCCCTGAAAAACCGTGTTAAAATAGTTTGGCCGGGTCCCTGTAGCTCAGTAGGATAGAGCAACTGACTTCTAAGCAGTGGGTCGGGAGTTCGAATCTCCCCAGGGATACCACCCAGATTCAACGCCACGATTGGAACCCCGATTTTGTCGGGGTTTTTTTATTGTGTTGCGACCCACTGCCTCGTCGGGCTTCAGGTCACACCGACTTCACTCCCGCGTCACAGTCCGGTCACACGTTTTTGACCTGGCTGTAAAGAGAGGAGAAAATGACAATGACCAGAATAAAAAACCGGCGGTGGGAAGAATGGTGAGGCGGTATGTGACCTTAGCTTCGGCTCAGGTGACAGTACAGCATCGTAAGTTCTCGCCCATGGACAGGATGAGCCTCAACAATTCATACGTCTCTAATGCGAAAAAGAGTTTTGGGAGGGTTAATCTTTAGATTAAACTTGACGGCTTTCTCAATTATGATATAGTTGAAAAGAAGTCGTAATATAGTTCTTTTTCAACGAGTGATAAAGAGAAGATAATAGGCCGTCGGCTCTCTATTAGGAGGCCACAGATCAAAAATGAAATATCGGAGGTAATCCTGTGGAAATAAAGGAGATAATTTTTAAGGAAATCGAGAGGCTCCCAGAACAGCGCCTTCAAGAGGTGCTTGACTTTATTCATTTACTGGAAGGGAAAGCTCTGGAAGAACGGGTAGGGACCGCTGTGGCAAGCGAAAGCTCGCTGGGAAAAGATTGGCTCAGTGTCGAGGAGGATGAATCTTGGCGAGATTTATAAAGGGAGACATAGTGGTCGTTCCTTTTCCTTTCTCGGACTTGACTCGCGCTAATCGAAGACCGGCTTTGGTTGTCGCGGAGTTAGAGGGAGACGACCTGATTCTATGCCAGATAACGAGTCAGCAGGTCAAAGATGGATATTCGGTGCCAATTGAAGAAGGCGACTTCGAAACAGGCAGTCTGAGACAAAAAAGTAATGCCCGGCCGAACCGTATATTCACCACGGACCGTCGTATTATCCTGTATCGCGCGGCTCACCTAAAGCTTAATAGACTGAACCAGGTGATCCAGAAGATAATCGATATCTTACGCCAATGAACTCAAGCGCAATTCAGGCTACCCGTAGTAATCAATTATTGATATTTGCACTTATTTTTATTATCATTTTTCCACAAGTAGCCCCAAATGCCTTTATGAAGTAAAATTAAGACGGCTATAAAGAATGTGATAAAAAAAGGAAGGTGCTGAAATTGAAGAAATTCTCCATTTGGATTGTTCTCGCCATCGTTGCCGCTGTTTTGGCGGCCGGATTCGCCGGGTTTATGCTGGCAAATAAGGGGATTGGCTTGCCGTCGGCTGGTTCTGGGAATTCCGGGGAAGGATCCTCATCCTCTGCGGTCATCCAAGTTCCGGACGGACCGAAAATTAAATTAATTAATTCCGGTCTGCCCAAGGGCTTGACTCTTGACTGGGAGGGTCCCATGGAAGTGGATGACCTTGGAAACCTTAAGCTGAAAGGAATTCTACAAAATAGCCCCGATCAAAAGGTTGTGAACGGCTCAATTACGTTTCTCTTGGACGGAAACAATGTCGGCCGCTATCCAATTTATGGAGCAATAAATTTAGCTCCCGGCGAAAATCATGCTGTCAGACGCGGTCTCTCCCTTTTTCTTTTTTCAGACGGAAACACAATAAAGGCCAAGGTCCTTGAAGCGGTCTTCACTGCCGAAATAATCCCAGCGCTGGCTACGCCTATCGCTAAAACGCCTGTTCTTCCGAATTCAAATAAAATATTCACAAAGGCGCCGGCCAACCCGCAAACTCCGGAAGAAGTTGTCGCGGCATTCGCTTTTCTCTCCGACCAAAAAGCTTATTCTAAAACAGAAGGACTGTATACTGAAAAATTCATGAAAGAATACGGCACTCCTGAAAATTTTTGGGGCTATATAGCTCAAAAATCCTCACTAACCAAAGTAGAAATACTTGATACGAGAGAAAAGCCAGGAGAAGCAGACCTTCATGTTATTTTCTACTTCTCGAACGGTAAAAGTTTTAAAAGTAATCCCACCTTAATAAAAGAAGACGGAAAGTGGAAAATAAATCAATAAACCAAAGGGCGTTATCTTTAAAAATAAAGATAACGCCTTTTAAAATTGTCTATTATATTTTATTGAATAGGTTTAACTACTATAGATCTAAAACACGCCATATTACTTCCCGCCCCGCAAATACCTATTGGGTAATCTGACAAATTAGGATAATTTTGTGTAAAAACTTCACACTCGCCCTCATAATTTATTCCTTCAAAAACAGCGGCTAAATATTTACCTCTCTCTTCAA
>JAUYHV010000304.1 GCA_030689845.1 Dehalococcoidia bacterium | reverse complement strand
ACAAGTTACGGGATGTTTATCGTTGCCACTTCCTGCGCCGCTTCAGGTCTCATTATCTCCATAGTAAATCTTACAGCCATGGGTTCCAACCTCTCAATGTTTCTGGTGGATATTTCAGCGGGAAGCCGCTTCCTGCTGCTCGTCCTGACAGCTCTTACCTGCACCATCCTGGGTATGGGGATTCCCGTCATTGGCGCCTATATCATGCTGGCTATCCTGGTTGCGCCTGCCCTGACATCCCTTGGAATTCCTCCCCTGGCAGCGCATATGTTTATTTTTATGTATGCCGTGCTTTCCTTTTTAACACCGCCCGTCGCCCCAGCTGTTTACGTGGCTATGGGCATCGCCAGATCCGGGTTGTGGGCCACCGGCCTCACTGCCATGCGCCTCGGAATCGTGGCCTACCTTGCCCCGTTTATATTTGTCTATAACCCCGCTATCCTCCTCATCGGCAGCCCGGCGGTAATAATTTTAGCCCTGGTTACGAGCATCATTGGAGTCAGCGCCCTTGCCGCAGGACTGGAGGGGTATGCCCTTGGAAAACTTAACTGGATATTCAGGTTAATACTTATCGCTTCAGGGCTGGCATTTTTTGTTACCGGTTGGAAGACAGACATACCGGGAGGAGTGGGAATAGCTTTGGTACTCATATACCAGCGTTGGATAGCGAAAAGGCCCCGGGGTGTCATGACCTCGACTTAAATGCAGCCTTAATTAAAATGAATTTTTGAGAGGAGAACCCATGGAAAGAGTGCTGGAAAGACGAAGGGAACCCGAACCGGCAGAACAGCCTTACGATTTACAGCGTAAAAGGGATGATGACATGTGCCGCCGGCGTGCGGATGGCACCGTAGTAATAAAAGGAAAGGACCTGGAGTGGCACCAGAGCCGCCAGTCCCTGGCAAAATTCTACCTCTGGGAAGGCAACTGGGATAAGCTGGGCGCTCCACCCTGGAGGGTTTTCATCCATGACATAAAAACGCATTCGGGCAGCCACCGCCACCAGGGCGGACTGGCTATCCTGGTGCTCAGAGGTAAGGGGTATACCGTGGTAGAAGGGGTCCGGCATGATTGGGAACAGGGTGACTGTGTGCTGCTACCCATCATACCGGGAGGTGTTGAGCACCAGCATTTCAACCTGGACCCCGCCAATCCGGCATTGTGGCTGGCTTTAATATATACCCCTATGGCTGACGAAGTGAATATCGGGATGGCCCAGGTATCGGAGCACCCGGACTGGTCCGGAACAAAGCGTGGAAAAAAGAACGGTTAACGGTAGAATATCAGCTAAGGAAGGCTATTATGGTTAATTCCGAAAATAAAAATACAAGGAAAAAGGAAGAACAAACCAACCTTTTTGAAGAGTTGTTTGCCCTCAGGGACAGGCAGCGGGAGCGTTGGAAATCAGCGCCCAAGGTTGTCAAGTACAAAGAACTGCCCCTCGAAAAAAACCGCATGGGACTGTACCGCTGGTACCTTCACCCCGGGATGGAAAATACAGCCATCAACACGATTATGTTGTGGCAGCAGGAAATTCCGCCGTCAGGGAAAAGCGGCAAACAAAAGACCTCCGGCGGACGCCTCCACTACGTATTGCAGGGACGGGGTTACACCATAGTCGATGGTGTTAAGCACGAATGGGAACAGGGAGACCTGGTAATTATTCC
>JAUYHV010000300.1 GCA_030689845.1 Dehalococcoidia bacterium | reverse complement strand
CAGCACCAGGTTCAAGGCTGCTTCTGCCGGCGGGTACTGAGTGCGCCGGGGCTTCAAGCAGCAGCAAGCCGGTTTGATGAGGTCTTTGCTGCTACTCCTAAATAAGAGGCTGCTGAAAAAGTTGGTTAGCTATCCATTAGCTAAGATCAAAAAGCCCCTTGAACCCAGGGGGACCTATATTTTCTTAATATTTACCATCCAGTCCACGGGGCCCTGTTGCTCATATTCCCACTGGAAATGGCCTTTATGTTCCGCCTCGAACTGGTAACGCAGAGGTTTCGGGTCATGGTCGTTTATTATTTTCAGGGTATTACCCTCAGGCAGGGCATCCCACATTTCAAAAATCCTGTCGTGCCGCTGGAACGGCGGCATAGACCTTAAGTCCAGGACCTCTATTTTATTCCCGTCCCCCTGGTCTTCAGGAGTGAAACAGCAGTACCCTATTTTATCGCACCCTTTTTTCACGTCGTCCCAGTCCTCCGCCGTTAATACCTGGAGGGCGATCTGGTAAATAATGTTATCCTCTTTGAAAATATGGCCTTCAAGCTCTTTTGTCAGGTATTTTCCCAGCTGGGTGACCCTGGTTTTAAAATCCTGGAAATCGTAATCACCGTAGTTATGGGCAAGCTGGAACAGCGCCTTTTTTCTATTTCTAAACTCAACGTGGTCGGCTTTCATAACTTCCGCAGGCTCGGTGATGCCATGTTTTGCCAGTTTGGGGAAAAGGATATCTTCTTCTCTCTGGTGGTGATTCTCGGCTTCAACCAGGTGGTGGGCAATATCCTTGAGGGCTTCCAGGTCGGCTCCCATTCCTTCATAATTCGTCGAATCCTGTAACCTTGTCAGGATAGCGTCCAGTTCATCCAGGCTTTTAAGGATTATTTTGTGCTCTTCCATCAGGGTGTTGACGGGATGCGGCGCTGAAACCTCTAATTTTTTTGCCACAAGGCTGTCTCTCAGCGCCTCGAGGTGTAAATCGCACAGGCTGTTCCTTATTTCTTCCTGGGTAACCCCTTCGTTTACCAGTTCCTGTTCCACGATTCCCAGGGTTTTGGCATCCACAGATTGAAAAAGCTTCCTGGCTTTTTCCTCACCTGCAGGTGACACTTCCCCGGTTTTTATTTCTTTTAGAAGTTCCTTAAACTGCTGCTTGGTGTCCTCCACCGGGGCGATTCTCTTTATGTTGAGAATCCACTCCTCTGGCCCTTCTTTTTCGAACTGGACTTCAAATTCATCCCGGGCTTTTAACATGTAAACCAGGGGGAGGGGATTGAACTCCGTGACCAGCTTTAAAACATGGCCGCCGGCAAGGCTTTCAACATTAGGGAATATCAGTTTTTCTTTCTCATCGTGGCTAAGTCCCCGAACATCTATGGTTAATTGTGCGTTCATGTTAAATCACTCCTTTTATAAATGCATTAAATTATTTGTTTTCGGATATCTTAATTTACGCCGACGACTTCCTGGAAAGACCGGCGTAAGCTATCTATTTCCTCCTCGCCGAGCATTTTTTTACCCAATGGGAGGAGGGTGGTGTTTTCTTTTTCGATATGACCCCGCAGGAGCCCGATAAGTTTGGCTCCGGTGTTATATATCTCGTTTGAAGCAGCGACATGATCGGGGTCACCTGTGATTTTTTCCAGTGACTGTTTCAACGACTCATATAATCTGGCGAATTCCTGGTGCTCCGAGCGCAGTATCCCTGTAGGCCCCCCTTTTTCCCCAATGTGTTTCTCCATTACAGGGAAAAGCCCTTCTTCTTCTCTCCGGAAATGCACCTTGAGGTCATTATCGAAGAAGGTTAGCAAGTCGTTAATTCGGGCAAGGTCGGTTTGCCAGGGGTGCTTTGCCTGGTCTCCGGCATTGTCGGTTTTAGCTTTAAGGCTTATGGTAAGGGCACGGAGTATCGCCAGTTTCGTCAGCGTTTCTTCATGGTCTTTGACAAGATTATCGAGGGGTATGGAGGTCCCAGGGTCCGCAGCAGCCCCTGGTTTCAGGCTGTCATACAGTTCGGGACCTATACAGTCTTTGGCATGGCTGCACCAGTCGATGCATGAAGGCCGTTGCTCTCTGAATACCCTGGTGCCGCACTTCTGGCAGGGGTAGCTGAGTTCGTGGGTCCAGACCTCTACCTCTTCTCCGCAGTTGGGACAGGGGTGATATTCCGGGACCGGTTCTTTAATGGCCTTAGAACCCGGACAAAAGCTGTTAAATGCCAATTGAAATCGCCTCCTTGTTCTATCCCCATCAGTATAGTTATAATAACCGGTAAAGTATACGACTTTTGTCACATGGAAGGATTTTAGCATCCCGGGAGGAGTAATGGTGTCGCAGAGTTTTGCAGTAGCCGTGAGCGGCTGTTATCCCGGGCGATGATAAATATTCTTATGGTACCTTCTCACACTGAGTGGGTAAGAAAAAATGAAGGTACATAGGTTAAGACATATACGATGAAGGGTTCACCTGATGCCTCTTCTTTTACCCATTCCGACGAAAGTCGG
>JAUYHV010000265.1 GCA_030689845.1 Dehalococcoidia bacterium | reverse complement strand
GGGCGGTGATGGACGGGGTTGGAAAATTCATCGACTTCAGAAAATACCTTGAATTAGCTTCGATAAAAGGCGCCGAAGAGGCAACAAAGCAGGCCGCGGAAGCACTTAACAACGCTTTGGCCAAATAGGCGGCCTCCATCTTCAAGAAGGTCGCTGAAATATATTCTTTTAAAGAAGTCCTAATCTCGCCAGGGATACCACCACCCCCTATGCGTCCATCCAGCCCCGGCCTTTTAACAGTCCCCGGACGTAAGCCGCCTGGCCCGCGTGCTGAAGGTTATCGCCGATTATACCCGCGAGGCGCATCCCAACGTTCTTGTACCGCGGGTGTTCCAGCGTCCGGCTGATATCGGCTTCCGAAAGAGCGCCGACATAGGCTTTCGTCCTCTTAAGCACGTCGTGATGGTAGCCCATGATGGTATCCACAGCGGGTGATTTGAATGCCGCCACCTGCTCCGGGGTGTCCCCTAACCCCCAGTCTTTCGGGTCACGGGTCCCGCCGAACCGTTCATACCAGCCGTTTTTTATCCATATCTGTTCCTCCCCTGTGAGTTCCGCCACGCTCCGGTCCTGGCACCGCGTCAGGTGCCATGCCAGCCAGCCTATGCTGTTGCTGCCGGGGTCGGGCAGGTAGTCGAGGTCCTCGACGGTCAGCGATTTAAGCGTCCTTTCCAGGACCTGCGCCGCCCGGTCATAACTTTCTATAACTATTTGCCGCCATTCCATGTTTTTCTCCTTTATAAGTTTAATAGGTTTATTTTACTGCAACGGAAAGCCCGTTAGAAACTTCCCAGGTTTTCCCTGTTTCAACTGCGTTTAACCGTTTTTATTCCTTTCGACCTGGAAACATGGTCCCTGCCCATAAAGTAGTTCAGCCAGGACGGGGACTGCCACAGTTCCCAGTTGCAGGGGGGGACGATGTTCCCGCCGATGGTGTCCTCCCTCCCCTGCGCCTTCAGCCTGCGATAGGCCTTTACCCAGATACATTTTTTCTCCTCCGGGTAAACCTCGCACCAGCCCCGGTAGCTGCCCCCACAGGGCCCGTTCCTCTGGTTCTTGGGACACTGAGAAACCGGGCACAGGTAGGCAACGTCGAATATGGCGCAATCCCCGCAGTTCAGGCAGCTATATATCACCGCCTTTATCCAGAACTCCACCGGGCCGAAGAGTTTTTTTAAAATCCTCGATGAGTCAATGAAGCCGGCTACCGACTGAAAAACCTTGAAAAGGGGACTTTTCGGTTCGAAAACCGAGGCATGGACTACCCTGGAGAAGAAATAAACCGGGGAACGGGAGACTTTCTGGGTTTTCGGGGACGGCGTTTCCAGGTTAAGCCCGCTGACGGGGTCCCTCTGAAACAGGTAGAAACCGTTCTCCTGGGGGTAATCAAATTCATGAACCAGGTCCGGCCAGGAACCGTAGAACTCCTCTGCCCGGGCGAGAATGTATTCCACATTTTCATACGGCAGCGCCTGCCCGCTAATGCTGGCCCCGGAAAATCCCATGCCCCTGACAATGGCAAGCATTTTAGCCGCCCGGTCCAGCCGAGCTTGCCGTCCCCGGTCGGGGGAGGCGGATTCCTCCTGCACCTGCACCCGGAGTTTGTCGGTTACCACGCAGCCGGGAACGCGGTTTGCTTGCATTACCTTCGCGGTAGCGTCCGATAGAACATAAATGCTGGCCAGTGCCGGTATCTGGTGCCCGTGCATTTTCAGCCACAACCTGAGTTCATGCAGCTTGCGCACGTCGTAACCCACCTGGGTTATTAAAAAGTCCGCACCCGCCCGGACCTTCTTCTTCAGCTTGTAATACTGCCCCATCACCTCCGCTTCCTCCTGCTTGAAGGGCGAGAAAGCTACCCCGGCATAAAATTCCGTGGGAGCCAGAGTGGTCTTCTTGCGCATTATCTCGTGCTCCATGCCCCTGTTCATCTCGGAAATCAACTCCAGCCCGTTTACGGAATCCAGGTCGAACACGGGTTTTGATTTTCCCCTGAAGGCCAGGTTCGAGGGATAGTCACCGGTCAAAACCAGCAGGTTGTTTATGTTCATGGCCGCCAGCTGGTATAAAAGGCTCTCGCACTGGTTGCGGCTCTTGTCCCTGAAGGCAATGTGAACCAGGGGCTCCACTCCCAGTTTGCGTATTTCCGCTGAAAGGACCTCGGTGGCTATAGCCGGGTTTCCACCCGGGTTATCGGTAACACTTATGGCGCAGATTTTACCTCCAGCGGCCGCCTTCCCGGCGTTTTCCACCACCATCTCCTGCCGCACCTCGAAGGCGCCGAGCCCGGGTATCTGCTCCCAGACAAGGCAAAACCCGCCGGGGCCGAGCATGGAAGCCTTTATCTTGTTTTCCCTCTCCCGCAATTTCCCGGCTATCAACTCCCCGAGCCCGGAAACAATGGAATCTTTCGATATAAGGGAGCCGGGGGGGCCTGCCAGGGGGTCATAGCCGGAAGTCCCTTTTTCCAGCTGGACGTCGCCGAGAACGCGGTGAAATTCATCGGAAAAATCGAGTTCAACTACCAGCACCGACGAGTGACGGGATATCCACCCCTCCCGCAGTTCGCCGTAAAATTTCCAGACGTCGTCCGGATGCTCCAGGCGGCCCAGTATAACCAGGTCAGGATGGGTTGCCCGGACCCGCTCCCTGGCTTCCGCCTTGTTTAGAGCATGTTCCACGATTAAACCGGCACCGGTGGCCTTCCGGGTTATGTCCGCCAGGGCGGGAGTATTGCTGACCACCAGTATTTTCCGTTTTCTGTTAAGCTGCGTCACCCGGACCAACCCCGTGTCACAAATTGTCGCCTTTTCGTTCCATGCCCGCCGGCCTGACGGCTTTTTTCGGCCGCCCGCCGATGGAAGTTCCTATCTGATATCATTATCTTCAACCGGTTTGTAAATATATCGGTACATAATAACATATTCATAATTACCTATAACTACATGGGAAGGAAGAGGGAGGCAAAAACAAGTTCAAGCTTTCTTAGGCGGCTTTAAACCGAAGAGAGCGTAAAGTTCTTTCTCAGTGAGACGCGAGGCCAGGTTGAAAGATACATCGTCGATAATATCATCGAAGAGTTGGCGCTTCTCCTCGAGTATATTCTCGATACGTTCCTCTATGGTATCAACGCATAGGTAGCGATAGACGTTAACCGGATAACTCTGTCCAATCCGGTGAGCACGGTCCTCAGCCTGGGTCTCGACGGCGGGGTTCCACCACCGGTCGAAATGGAAGACATAAGACGCTTCCTGTAAATTCAGCCCAAGGCCGCCGGCACGGAGCGATAGCACAAGTACTGAGCGACCCGGGTCGGTCTTGAAGCGCTCTATTACTTGAGACCTCTCTCGTGAATCCAGTTGTCCTGTGTATACAAGTGGTCTGAAATCGGCGAGGAGCCGGGCGACATGCATAACGCCGAACTGGTCGTCAATAAACTGACTGTAGATGATTGCCTTATGTCCTTCAGCTACCAGTGTGTTAAGCCTGTCGCGCAGGTCGTCCATCTTGGCTGATTTGTCATCAGATGGTGCGAAGTTGCAGATTTGTTTGAGTCTTATAATCAACTCGAGAACATTCTCGATTCTGACTGCATCTCCCTTTCCCTTTAGATCCAAAATACCATCATGTTCTGCCCGGTCGTAAGCCGTACGCTGGGGGCGGCTGAGAGACAGAGGTACTGTGGACACTAGCTTCGGGGGTAGCTGTGGCAACACCTCGGCTTTTTTTCGTCGCAACTGCAAGTGCAAGTGGAGTTCTTGCATCTTGTATCCAGGATAGACGTGGATAACTTGACCATCTGGTTCTAAAGGGCGGGTAAACTCGAGGATAGAAGCTAGTTCGTCAACCCGGTTTTCGAGCGGAGTGCCGGTCAAAGCCCAAGCTTTACGCCTTGGTAGTGTTTTAATGCGGTGACTAACATCCGCGTCCCGGTTCTTAATCTTCTGGGCTTCATCCAGCACGACGATATCCCATCGGTGACGTCGCGGTGGAGAAAGCGGGCTATCGGTGATGTCTTGACGCAGTGTTTCGTAGCTAACGAGAAAGACGTGCGCTTGGGACTGCCACTGCCAGGCTCTTTCGGAAACCGGACCTTCGACGGTGAGAAGGCGCAGTTCCGGAGCAATCTGACGAAAGGCTTTTCGCCATTGGATAACCAAACTGGCTGGAGACACGACCAAAGCACGCTCCAGATGATTCTGATGCGCCAGCACACGTATGGCCGCTATAGCCTGTAGAGTTTTGCCCAGTCCCATGTCATCCGCGAGAAGGAGAGAAGCCCGGGTTACTAAGGCTTCGACACCGTCTCGTTGATAGGGAAATAGATGAAATGGCCAATCAAGAGGACCATGTTTGTCTATGAGAAGACCCAGTGGAGGCTGAAGCGTTTCCGAGAAGTACGAAACTGGTTCCTCGATTTGAAACGAATCTATGGTAAACACTTGAGGGTAACCGTCCAGGAAGACTGGCAATGCAATGCTTGTATCTGTTGCGTTATCAGAAGAGGATAGTTCTTGAGTCACGGGCTTACCTTTGATTCCGAGTGCGCGGAGTATTTTCGAGAACCATGAGAATCTGAGTATCGAACGAAATGAGTTCACGTCCTGCCTGTTGTTGAGTCTGGTGCGATGTCGCTTCCAGGGGATATTTCATGCTTCGGTCTTGTCCGAAGTATCTCTGCCATTCCCTTCGCCGCCCGGGTAAAAGGCTCATGTAGTAAGCCCCTGGTGGATAGCAGTTCCCACAGCGTGAAAGCCGGTGTGCCGAAGGCAGGAGTCTGTGGATACCAGGTCACCTCAAGACACTCGGTCGTTGCAATACACCCTACTAAAGGTGCCCCGTGTATTCCGTATTCAAGGAGTTGTTCCGGTGTTTCAGAGGCATGACAAAGAACAAGAACCGGCGTTACGGGGCACGCCATGAACAATGATTGCAGGAGGCGCTGAGTGGCACCCTGCGCAATGTCTTCCTCACGCCACATGAAACGGCTAATTACTCTGACCCGATTGCATACGAAATGAACTGGTTCACCACGGGCGTTGACGACAAATATAGCACCGGAGTACTCGTCACCATCTCGTATAAGCTTTAAGTAACCAGCAAGGCCAAGCTCATCAATTTCCTGATGGTCACGAAAAGGCATCCCCATCCGTCAACCTACCTGTTATCAGCGTTATCGTCTGTCTCTCCCTCGGTTGGTATTTCCATTTCCGGGTTCTCCTCCATCTTGGGCGAAAGAACCTTGACGTCAATGTCCGCCTTGTGCCCGAAGAGGCGGGAGAGGTCCCATTCGGTGATCCAGCGCTTTAGGATTTGACGCATAGAATTGGTCAAGTCAGGGGCGCGATATTCGGTAGGAGGGTCCCATCCGTAAGCCCCGTGATAAATATCGCGCAGCTTGTCCCAGGTCTGCTTTACACTCTCGCCGGTCGGGCGTTCGATCAGGGTAGCTTCCCTTAAGAGCTTCATACCAGTCTCAGATCGCTGAACCATTGTCGTCTCGCTACTATACTTGTTCGGTATCTTGCCTTCGTCGTCGCGGTCATCGAGCACCTTTGCCACAAAGTCGCTTGTGATAGCCAGGACACTGGTAATCCCGGGCCAGGCTGGGGTCCTGGTTGTACCGATAAAACGTGGCAGCTCGGCATAAGCCAGCGCTCTCGAACGGATGCCATAGCTGCTGATCAGTTCAGTCTCGTCAATGAGAATTACCCATCCGGCATAGCCAGCCGCTTTCATAAGGCGCGGGGTAAAGATAAAGCGTTGCTCAGCCAGAACACGATGTGGCACACGTTCGACCTTGTAGATGGCCCCGAGTCGCGCATTTTTCAGTTCGCTGCGTAGTTCCCGGACTCCAAAAGGATGCCCCGACCAAAATGATGTTACCAACTCTATCACTTCGTCATAGCGATTAGTCGTCTCGTAAAGATGGACGGTTGCCGCAAAGTGATTGCATAAACCACATTCTGCCGCATTCAGCCACTTGAAGAACTCGGCGTAGGTTTCCGAATGCGTATCCAGTGTTATAGCCAGTTCGGACATACAAGCTCCAACCCGGCCGGGTATGATTGCCGACTCGATAGCAGCGCGATAGACCTTGTCGAGTTTATAGAAAGGGGTATGTTTGCTTACGACTACCTTGCTACATACAAACCCCTGTTCGAGAGCCATGTGCTGGAATCGTTCCAGCAAGTGAGACTTACCCGTGCCGAAGTCACCGGCAAATATCATGCCGAAATCCTGATGTCCGGCAGGTATTCCCCCCTGGAATGTCTCCATTAGTCGGCTGAATCTTTCCTCGAGCCTCGGCTGTGAACTGCCGAGCAATCGCACTGCGTCACGGTTGGGCACACCTGCCCGGAGCGCTTCTATTGCCCTCCGGTAGTTTATATGTGAAGTATCACCCGTCATCATTTTACCTCCCCGGATGATTCAGATAATGGCATGTCACTATCTTGGGTATTGGATAGGCGAACCATAGGTGATAGTGGATTGGCCCGCTTTCGGTCACGGACTTCGTCCCAGACACGCATTTTCAAGGCTTGGTAGCCGTCAACACTGCGCTTCTCAGCTTCCGTGGCAAATAAAGGCGGTACGGCCACCACGATGAGGCAGTTCTCACTCTCATCAACACTGTCAATAAACTGGCGGAGCACCTCATAGCAATCAAGCACGGCGGTCTTCCTGTAGCTCAGGCTGCCATCTGTACGCCTGCCGTCCTCAAGATACCTTGCGATATCTATAAGAATGACCAGGCCGCTATACCCTGCTTTCTTAAGCCAATGGGAAAGGGAATGTAACAGGTAAAAAGCGTTGGTACGCTCGATTTTCTGAAATATACCGATGTCCTTGAGGGGTTTGATGTAAAGTAACTCCCCTTTGAGCCATTTCTTAATGACATCATCAATTCCAGTGCCCGAGCCTTCCGGGTCCAACTTATATCGGATAAGCGCGGCCATGGCGCTGCGAAACTCCAGCGCCATCGCATAATCTTGCAGAAGCCCCTTCTTCAACCGGTTCTTGAATTCAATATTGAGTTCGCGCTCTTCACATTCGTTTAGCCGGGCAAGCTCGCGAAGGGTTAACGCCTGCCCATCTTCAGGCACGCGGTAGTGTTCGCGGAACAAGTTAAATACGAATCGAGAGGCAAGGTAGTCCCAATCGAGCTGGCGAGCGATGGCAAAGAAGACCTGTTGGACAAGATGGACTTTGGTCGTTGCGGCATCAATGAAAGCAAAGCGAAAGCCCTGGCGTCCAGAGATCTCGGCAAGTCCATCCCGCAGGCATTTAGTAACAGTAGAATCAGGCGTTATGGCAAATTTTACGGCAGCGCCACCCGCGCGGACGTAGTCTCTTAGATACTCCCCTTCAATGACCGTCAACCATTCGGACAGTGAGATTGTATTATCGACACTCATTACGCTTTACTCTCCCGAGAATGCTATGCCGTAGTATTCCTTCAAGCTACCATCTTCTTTAACGACAGAAAGCACCTTTTTTGGGCCAAACTTGGTTCCGGTGCTTGCAGGGAAGCTGGCTCTCCAGCCGCCGGCTAATTGTAAATGCCCGCTCCGGTCCAGCAGGTAGATGTCTCGGGCGAACTCCTGTCGTGAATACTCCTTGCTTTGGCCGGGTAAAAGCGTCAGCACCTGGTAGACATCAATGAGGGGCACGGTAGCGAAGTAACCTTGGCGCGGTTTTTCCTTGACCAGCCTTTCCCAAGCAGCAAAAAGGGCTTTCAGAAAAGCCTCAGGAGCGAAGCGAGGAGGTTTCTTTTGCAGCGCTTTGAGATGAGCGACAAGTATTGAAGGTCGAAGTCGTCGTTCAACCTGCTTATCAATGCGAACTGCCCGTTCCTTCGGCAAGATGCGGACAAGGACAGGATAGCTATAAAGCCGGTCATCGCGTTCATAGAGATCCAGTCCGCTGGATCGTGCTAATTCAATCAACTCTTCAATATAAGCCCGGCTTCCCAGATAAGATTCTTCGTCGAACACCCAAGCTCCGCGGCTGGCATTTGTCTGTTGCCGTAGTGTCTCCTGGGTTTTCTCCATAAGTTCTAAAGCCGCGCCGAGGTCTCTGAGACGCCCATCGTGAGCAGCCTTAAGCAACTTACGCGCAGCTTGTAACACTACCTGCGCGGCTTTGACTGTGCGGGCAGCCTCTTCCTCAGCCCTGGCTAGCGAATTCTCAAGTCCTGGCATACTCTCGTCCTCTATATTTCATGTCAATCCACTTCCTAGTGTTGAAGAATGTCTTTTACTCCAAATCTACCGACAGGTAAGATTTGCCTCCGTGATAAGAGCTCCTACCGGGAAGTTTATCAGTAACTTCTCCGATAGTCAATACACACTGTACTCGTTCAGTAGATTACCTACCACCGCCCAAAGTATGAGCAACAACCATACCGGGACTCATCTATCCATTATATATGCTCCAACTTTATCCAAAGCATGGGTCACAAATTGTCGCCTTTTCATACCATGCCCGCCGGCCTGACGGCTTTTTTCGGCCGCCCGCCGATGGAAGTTCCTATCTGATATCATTATCTTCAACCGGTTTTTCAATATGCCGTTACATAATAACATATTGAAAAGAAATCCCCACGACTCGCCTTCCGCTTCATTGAGTAACGGAGGGTGGCCAGGTACAAGTAAATCCGGGTTTTTTAGTTTTGGATTTCACGTGGCTAAGCTCGTTTTTCCCGAAACCGTTGAACGTTATGTTATAATTCAACCCGAAAAATCCACATCCGGGGAGGCATTTTATGGTTGAGTATACAGGAACTCCGACAGGTCCGGTCCCTGTGGAGCCCGGAGTGGGGTCAAGTTACAGCCACGGGTTCCGGCAGCTAAAAAAGTGTTTCCTGGAACTGTTGCTGATTACCATCATAGGGATTGTCATCACCGCTGCCTCCGGAGCCTTCGGGAGAAACGGAAACGAGTCCGGAGCTGCGGCAGGACTGCTGGGAGTAATCGGGCTTGCCTATACCATTCTCCTGGGACAACCCGTTGAATACGGTGTCTCTTTCGCCAACCTCAAAGCAGCCCGGGGAATAAAACCCGAGGTGAAGGACATGTTCGAGTCCTTCAAAAACTACTGGAACGTGGTACTGGCCGCTTTACTAACGGGGGCCATAATAATCATCGGGGCGATTTTCTTCATAGTCCCGGGTATCTATTTTGCCTGCAAGTTCGCCTTTACACCCTACCTGGTGGTGGAACGGAAAATGGAGGCCATCGAAGCGGTGAAGGAAAGCTGGAGACTGACCCAGGGCCACGGGTGGACAATCTTCTTTATGTTGCTGCTTGCCATCCTTATCAGCATCGCGGGATTTTTGGTGTTCATTGTCGGTATTATATTCTCCGTCATGCTAATCAACATGGCCTTTGCATCCCTCTACCACAGTGTCTCTCCGGCAGTGGACAGCGGACCCGCCCCGGCAACCACTGTTTAGCCTTTAGCGGCCTAAACCAGGTCCGAGAAAGGGAACAGGTTATTATATTCGAGAATACCGGCCATGGCCGTGTTGTCGGCGGGGATTCCCGCTTCTACAGCCGCAGCAACCGGGTTAAGGCCGCCGAGAAGCACCACACCCGCCTGGTCGAGGCCCACCGGTATCTCACACACGGGTGAACCCGCCTCACCCAGGATCAGGGTACCCCGTATGCCGCACTCTTCCAGGCGCGCAATGAGTTCCTGGGCCATGCCACGGCACTGGGCCGGCATGTCGCGCAGGTTGGCCAACACCCTGCCGCCGCCCGTCCTGGCAGCCTCTGAAACCGAGGTCATGCCCCCGCTTATGAATATCTCGAAAGGGTCGAGGGTCGAACCTTCGTAGGTTATCAGCTCCGTAAACCTGTAGGGACGTGCCTGGCGCATTTCCAGAATGCCGCCGAAGCGGGACCCCATGGGAATACCGGCCTTGAGAAGCACCCCGTGGGTGGTTATGCTGCACACGGTTGCCAGTCCCACTTTACCGGGAGGCACAATAATGTGGCCAAGCCTTTGCCCTTCTTTTGCCGCGGCCACCCTGTCACTGACACACAGCCCCGCCTTGAAAACGGGTTGCATGGCTTTCAACGCCTCTTTGAACCTTTTTGCGGGGAAAAGGGAAATGTTGGTTACTATATCGCCGGAGGCTTTCAAGGGATCGAAAGTGGTGCGGAAGGCAAGGACCTGGATGCGGTGGATAACAAAACCTATCCTGTCAACCACCAGGGCGTTCTTGAGGTCGTCATCGCCGCGTTCCGTGATAAGCCGTCCTTCCCTGCCTACCAGCCGGGTCAATCCCCTCTCATCCATCAACTTCAGGTGGTACCTGACGGCTCTCTCGCTGAGGTCAACACCGTAATTGCTTAATTCCCTGGAGATAATCCTCGCTCCCAGGGGCTCAGGGGACTCGCTGAGGACCTTGAGAATTAACTGGACTTTTCGCTGTACTTCCAAGGATTCCTGGCCGATCATGCTCCCTCATTCATCGGCGTCTTCGCCCTCGGGTATGGTCCCGGCGTACTCCTCGGGAGACGGCTTTGGTAAATTACCGGCTGCCAGGACCTCGAGCTTGACCGCCTGCACCTTGCGGTAAACATCTTTGAAGCCCTTTTTGACTCCGTCAACGGTGAGAAGGTCGTCTATTTTAATGCCGAAGAGCCTCTCATTCTCCTCCAGGTACGGGAGTATCAGCTCCCAGTCCTTCTTTTTCAGGGCGAGAAACTCGCCGCCGTTTAACTGTTCGTCTACAAGTCGCCCGTAGGGGTCGCGGAGGTAAATAGCGCCTCCGGATGCCAGGGAGAAAAGGTTGGAACCGGGATACGGCGTTTCCAGGGGGCTGATATTGCCGGCATCGTCGAGGGTGATACCGTTCATGATGACAAAACCGCCGCCATTAAAGGGGTCGCCGGCCATAAAAGATTCCGCCAGGTAGTCAAGGCAGGTCCCGTTGATGACCACCCTGGGCCGGCCCACGGCGTTAATCAGTGGGCGCCCGGCGGCATTGCCCATTATATATACTTCACCACCCTTGGCTCCGTACATGAAAGTCTGGCCGACATCACCGTAAACGACCAGCTTCCCCCGTTTCATTATCTGGCCGACCTGGTCCTGGGCATTACCGTGGACATAGAGTTCGGCCCCGTCGATACCCGAGGCCAGGTAATCGCCGGAGCTGTCATAGACATCTATCCGTACTCCCTCAGTATTATTTATAAGGCCGCAGCCGCAAAAACGCTGGCCCCGGTACCCGTAAGCTATGAAACGCTGCCAGCCCAGTTTATGGGCGGCCACGATAAGGCGGGCGTCACAATCGTCCCCCTCCGGCGGAAAACCCCTGGCATTCAAAACCAGGACTTTTTCACCGTCCAGGGGCGCGCGGAGGGTGTGGCGGGTTGCCAGGCCGATGTGTCTGAAGGCGCTTTGGAAATTTTCCCCTATTTTCGGCACAGCGCCGAAAATCCGGGCAAGGCTGCTCCTCACCAGGCTCAACAACTGGCTGCGTTTTCTGCCTGCCAGGGGCAGGGGAATATCATTCAGGTATGTCAGGGCTTCAATAACGTTCGACCTGGATTCATCACTTTGACCGGCTCTTTTTACCAGTCCGTCTAAAAACGGCTGGAGCAGGCCGGGTCCCGAGACGGCTTTTCTGCACGCCTCTTTCAGCGCCGCAACATCGGAAATCTCCCTATCGGTTATTTTTAACCGCACGGGTTTACCGGCGCTGCCGAAGGAACTCATTCCGGCTATTGCGATGCCCTGGAGCGGCCCGGCTGCCGTTGTAACCCTGACTCCGAATTTATTGGTGCAGATAAGATGCTTCGAACCATTCCCGTTTCCTGATTCCTTAACGGTAAAGATAAAGGCCCCGCCGTCGGTGGCGCTGCCGCCCCGGGCGTTCCAGTATTTGTCGGCCACGGAACAGAACCGGCTGTCCTCAGCCGCCAGGCTCTGCAAGGTGGCGTCGATTGCCTGTTTCTCCGAGCAGATAAGGCCTATTTGCACTTCGCCCTCCTGCAAAGCAAACACCTGGGGGCGCAGCATAGCGGTATCGGTAATGCCTATAAGCTGGAACTGCTTTGCATAAGGGTCGTTCCGGGCAATGATGAAAAACCAGGGCCCGTCGGGCGAACCGTGGATGTGGTTTTGTTGAATGTGGCGGTAAATCCGCTGCTTTTCCCGGGGCAGGCGGTCGAAATCATGCTCCGTAGTGGGGGCCAGGGCCTCGATAATATATTCGAGGGGATAACCGAAGCCCCGGTTCAACAGGTCGAACAGCAGCACGGAAACCTCGGTGTCGGTAAGAAACTGCGGGGCAATGTTGTATTGCGCCAGGTACTCAGTTATGGAGTAGTAATTGGCAAAGTCGCCGTTGTGTACCAGGGCCTCATCCATACCGATGAACGGGTGCGCCCCGCCGGGGTGCCATACCCGTCCCTTGGTGGGGTAGCGCTGGTGAGCGATCCAGCCGTGGGCCTTGAAGTTCTCCAGTTGATAGTACTGTGCCACTTTCTCGGCGTAGCCAACTATTTTCAAAATCATTATGTTCCGGCCGTGGGACAGGACAAAAGCCTGCTTTTCCCCCAGGGAAGCGTAGAACTTCTGGTTAAGGCGGTAAGAATTCTGGTAAATAAACTCATCCTCGGCCCGGCGCGGGTCCATTTTCCCGAGCTTGTTTTCTTCAATAAAACGGGCAAGGACATCTTTTTTTACCCGGACAAAATAACGCATGACATCGGGCGGCTGTACTTCCAGGCCTTCGATTTCGCGGTAGTCGCCCACTGTTGGAACCTTGCTGGCTTTGTGAACTTCCAGGCAGGGATTTATGAACTCGCTCTCTACCCCGGGGCAGGCGTCCGGGTCCAGGAGGGCTACCTGTAGCAGGTAATGAGAATCCAGCACTTCCCGGGAAACGCCGAGGTCGCCGGCGGACAGCCCGACCGCAGCGATGCCACCGCCTTTACCGTTGCCGCGGTTATGCATTTGAACGGACGGTTCAAAGATATGGCGGCCGCTGACAGGAATAGAGGCAATAAAACCGGTGACTCCACACCCGCCCTCCTCGGCAGGCTTGCCTTTTTCAAAAGTTCCCCGGGGCAGCTTGCCCCGGGAGGTAAATATATTTTCTAAAATTGCGTCTTTATTATTCATAATTTGTCCGCGTTTCTTACAGGACCATTTTCTGTTTCACAGCCGGCTGGTAGGACTTTCGCTCCTCTTGGTCCAGGTAGTCCAGGTGCACCAGCAAATCGGAACGTCCCACCAGTTCTTTAATGCTCTTCATTCCGTACTGCCTCAAAAGTTCGCACCACTGCTTTCGCCAGGCCATGTACATGTTGACTATCCGCTGCTCCACCCACTCCTCGGGAAGCATGCAGCTTAACTCTGGGTCCGTGGTGGCAATCCCCCGGGCGCAACCCCGGCCGCTTTCGCAGTTGCCGCAACGTATGCACTCCAGGGCAACGAGTTCGGCGGTGCCGATGACCACGCCGTCCGCCCCCAGGGCTATGGCTTTGGCAACGTCCATGGCATTCCGGATGCCCCCGCTGACGATGAGACACACCTTATCGCGAAGGCCTTCGTCGATAAGAAACCTGTGGACCTTGGGGATAGCATACTCAATAGGCATGGCGATATTTTTCTTGGCGATATCAGGAGCTGCCCCGGTGCCTCCGTAGCACCCGTCGAAGTGGATTATGTGGGCGCCGGCGTAATAACTGCCCACCGCGACCATGTCGGCATCGGTGGGGGTGGACACTTTTACCGAAACCAGGGCATTTGGATTGACCTCTTTTATCCAGTCCAGGTGCTTCTTGTGGTCTTCAACAGAGTAAACACTGTGGAAAGGAAAAGGTGAAAACAGGGCGTTGCCCACTACCGTTTCGCGTATCTTGGCGACTTCCGGGGTGACCTTATCACCCAGGAGGTGTCCCCCAAGGCCCGGCTTGGCGCCCTGGGCATATTTAAATTCCACTACCGGGGCCATTAATATCGTTTCTTCCCTGACCCCGAAAAGGCCGGTGGCCACCTGGGTGATAACGTGGTTGCTGTAAGGCTTCAGTTTTTCAGGGTATCCCCCCTCTCCTGTGCAGGTGAGGGTATTCAGCCGTGATGCGGCCCGCGCCCTGCCCGTCATCACGGACAATGCGGTAGAGCCGAAGGACATGCCGCCGCCATAGCAGGGTAAAGAGATGCTCCTTTCAGGGGCGCTGTCCCGGCGTTTGTTGAGGTTAATACTGGTATCGATTTCCTCGTCGGAAATTTCTATCCGGTCCCTGGAATCGGGGACCCTGAAGCGGATTTTGTCAAAACCGCCTCCTGTGTAACCCAGGCTGCATTCCAGGTCGACGAAAGGTAAATTCCCCGTTTCCGCCATGTACCAGTGGCCGATAATCATCTCCCCCGGCCAGCGGTAGTCCCCCAGGCTCTTGAGCAGGGGATTGAGGCCCATGGAAAGGGCCTGGCGGGGACAGTTTTTTACGCAGTAAAAATCGTTGCCGGTGCACTTGAATCCAATACACCTGTAATCCAAAGGACGTAACGGCTGGGAAAAGTTCTCATACCTCGGATGGACACCGTAGGGACAAAGCTCGGCGCAAAGACCACAGGAAATGCAATTGGAGTTTCGCTTGACGACATATTTACCGATAGGATTGCGATAATGGGAGGGAGTTTCTACCGTCAAGGGTAATCCCTGCTTTTCTTTCAGGTTTAATGTTTCTCTTATTGCTGCCATGACTTATCCTGCTCCGGCGACTTTCCTGGTCCCGAATATCGGGCCAAAATTCTCTCTCTCGAGGTCTTCGAACCACAGCGACCTGCCGATTTCCCCACGGACCCGCCGCGCCTCGCGGATGCCGAAGGCGCCCATGACTTCGATTAACTGGTTGCGCCAGGCGCTCATCAGGTTGACGGTGCGCTGCATCCCCCATCCCGGTTCCACCTCCTCCAGTTTCACGGGACAGGGAGCTTTTACCTTGCATTGGTAACACAGGCGGCACTCCAGGGCTACCAGGAGGGGCACGTCTATGGATACGGCATCAGCGCCGCATATCAGGGCCTTGGCCATGTGCTCGGCCATGGCAATGCCGCCTGAAAATACCAGGTTGATCTTGTCCCGGATACGGTTTTCCACAAGCTTCAGGTGGACTTCCCTTATCATTTCCTTCAGGTACCGCTGCTTTTCGGCGCCAACCTCCCGCCCATCAACACTGCCGTAAAAATGAATAGTATCCACACCGGAATCGGCCAGTGCCAGGGCCCGCCCGGCAGCGCTGCCGTCCAGGGACATGCCCACGGTGATAACGACTCCCGGGTTCATGGACCTTAAACCGGAAAACTCTCCCTCGATGCCAGGTTGATATTCAAGCTCAACCATGCGGCTCTTTTTAACCTTGTCTTCATGTTTCCTGTAATTGTCCCCGGTCAGGCAGGGGACAAGGCTGTTTGAATATTCGGATATTGCCGGGGAGTAACTTTCGGGCTTTAAAAACATCAGCGTGCCGATGGCCCCGGCGGCACGCACCATGGATAACAGGACGTTCTCGCTCAGTACACCGAATTCCGGTTTCTGAAAGAGAACGGGCACAGGTATTTCAAAAATCGGCGGCAGGTCCACGGCAAGAGACATGTCGTCATTGAACTCCAGCCTCATGGGCCGCCGGGAAAGCTCAACACTGGTGTTTATGTATTCCCGCCCGTGGATACCGTCCCGGGTCGGCCGGACAATCTCCGACATATCGGTCCAGATGGAATCGAAACCTTCGCCGGCGAACGGGCCGCGGTACCCCGCTCCGGACACGGGAATCTTCCCCGTGTGGGACTGGGCCCAGGTGGTATTGATTATTTCAGGAGTCCAGTACTCATCGCCCAGCGTGAGGTATTCCGGGTTTACAGACATGGAAAAAATACCCTTAGTGCACTCCTGAACGCAGCGCAGGCAACTTTTACAGATGTAAAGGTACTCCGGCTCCTTCATGGTATTCCAGTGGCAGGCGTTGTCTGTAAAAATGTTATAGACACATTTCTTTTTGACGCAATCGTGGCAACTGCCGGCGCAGTCCTCCCGAAACTCTACCGTGGCATACTTGCCTACGGGAGGGAACCTGGGGTTTGCGGTCTTTGTCGGAATATTGTATTTCTTTGGCATAATAGGCTCCCGGCTAAACCGGCTGGGGACGGGGGAAGAGGCCAGCGGCTTTTACAATTTCCTGTACTTTCTCTTCCCACTCGATAGCCATGATATGAACGCCGTGGATTTCCGGTATCTGGCGCACTTCCTGTATAGTCTCGAGGCAAATCTTCATCCCTTCTTCCGCAGCTTTTTCCTTGGGGACTCCTTCCATCCGTTTGATAAGAAACTCGGGCACGATCATGCCCGGGACCTTTGCAGCCATGTATTTTGCCATCCCGGCCGATTTCAGGGGGGTTACTCCTGCCAATATGTGGACTTTCTCCGTGAGTCCCTGCTCCCGGGCCATTTTAATCCACTCTTTAAACCGTTTCATATCATATATGCACTGGGTCTGGATAAACTCCGCTCCGGCAGCTATTTTCTTGGCCAAACGGATAACGCGGTATTCAAAGGGGTCGGCAAAAGGATTTGCCGCGGCGCCTATGAACATCCGGGGGGCGACATCGAGCTTGTAGCCGCTCATGTCCGTGCCCACCTCCCGCATGGTTCTGACGGCATGAAGCAGATTCATGGAATCAATATCGAAGACGTTCAGGGCATCCGGCTGGCTGCCAAACGTCTGGTGGTCGCCGGTGAGGCACAAAATATTTCTGATGCCGAGGGAATACGCGCCCATGATATCCGACTGCAGGGCAATCCGGTTGCGGTCGCGGGTGACCATCTGCAGCACGGGTTCGATGCCCATCTGCATAAGGTGGGCGCAGGCGGCAAGGCTGGACATCCGAACTATGGCCGTCTGGTTGTCCGTAACATTTACCGCGTCGGCGCAGTCCTTTAAAAAGGAGGCCTTTTTACGTACCACTTCCGTGTTTGCCCCGCGGGGCGGGCCGCATTCGGCGGTAACGGCAAATTTTCCCGACGATAAGATTTGTTTCAGTCTACTGCCGTTCAAATTACATGGTCCTCCCTGACTAACTTTCTGAGCCCGCCAGCGCTGCTGTTGCGCCAGTCCCGTGCCGGGTAATAGGCGGTCAACCTGTCCATCTGTCCCAGGGCCTTGTAGCGGTCGATAATATTCTGCCAGGCGCATTCGATATCGGAATTGACTTCACATTTTCCGTTTTGAGACCCGCCGCAGGGTCCATTCAGGAGTTTCTTGGAGCAGCAGGTCACAGGACAGATACCGGCAAAACGGTCAAGTACACAATCGCCACAGCCGAGGCATTTTTCAGTGAAAAGCCCCTGCTTTTCCAGGATGCCGATAAAGGTTGTGTTCACACCCGGTAAGGCCGGGGTCTTTTTGAACCGGTCGGCAACCATCTGGACACCGGCTCCGCAGGCGAGGGAAAGGACGGCTTCGCTGCCGGAAATGTTTGAAGCCGCCTGTCTTAAAAACTCGTCCTCGCACTGGCGCTCGACGGTAAGTTCATCAATCTTTATTTCCCTGCCGTCTTTCTTCATGGACAGCCGCAAGGCGGAAGCCAGGGTAGCCACCTCGTCCTCCCCCCCGGCAAAGCAGGTTTTGACACAGGTGCCGCAGCCGAGAATGAGGATTTTTGAATACGGAGCTACGATGTTTTTTATTTCTGCTAAGGGCTTTTGTTCTCCAACTATCATTGTTTTTTACGCTCTTTAAATAGATTAAGCCGCCGGATTCGGCCCTAAAACAGCCAGGTCGCTGACGGTCTTTTGTATTATTTCGGCAACAGCGGACTTATCCCCCCTGGTAACATTGTAAATATTCAGGCGCTTGCCGTCGATCCCGATTTCATCCACCAGTTTTTTCATCCGCGCAACCCGCCTGGCTGCCCTGATATTGCCCTGGAGATAATCGCATTGCCCCACCGGGCACACCAGCACCACCACAGCATCCGCCCCGGATTCAAAGGCCCTCAGGAGGAAGACCTCCCTGGTAAGACTGGAGCAGGCCATTTTCACGCTTTTGACCTCAAAGTTTCCGTTGGACACCAGTGACGGGTCGCTGAAGGCATTAAAGCAGTGAAAAACGGTTATTTTAGGCTTAAATTTAATTTGCTCAGGTATTGACATTGTCTTGTTTTAATTAAATTGCGGCAACCAGCAGGTAGGTAAACGGTTACCTACGTTATTATGCCACAGCGTTTTCCCGGTGTCAACATGTCTTCCTCATATTCCCCAATTAATATTTTCCCGTAATTTCTGTCTTCTGCGTGCCGGTTTTCTTGAAAAATAACCGCCGGGTAATATAACATTAAAGCATACATTCAGTTATCCTGAAAAGGGGAGTATAGCATGGGACATGTCGATATTTCCGAACACCACCACGCGCGGCTGCAGCAGCGGTTGGACCAGACTATCCCAGGGGCACCCGGTTCCCCCACCTTCATGGAAATCCTCAAGATGCTCTTCACCCCTGAAGACGCCGAGCTTGCCGCCCGGCTGCCGACCCAACCCACCAGCCTGACACTGCTTTCCCGCCGCCTGGGCATCCCCTCTGACAGGCTGGGAGACAAATTAACCGATATGGCCCGCCGGGGCCTTATTTTAGACCTGGAGCACGAAGGACAATCTTATTTCTCCCTGGCCCCGGTAGCCATAGGCTTTTTCGAGTTCGTCTTCATGCGTACCCGCGAGGACGTGCCCATGGCTGAACTGGCCCGCCTTTTCGAGGTTTACTTTCAGGAAGAGGACCTTTTCACCCGTTCAGCCTACCGGGGCAAAACCCAGCTCTTCCGTTCCCTGGTACGCGAGGAAGCTTTGGCGGGAGAAACCAATACGGAAATCCTCGACTGGGAACGGGCTACCAGCATTATCACGTCGGCAACGGACCTGGCAGTCGCCATCTGCCAGTGCCGCCATACCGCACAGCACATGGGTACGGTTTGCGATGCTCCCATGGAAAACTGTATCACCCTGAACTACGCCGCCTCCTCTCTGATAAACAGCGGAATCACCAGACGGATAAAAACTGGGGAGGCAATGGCTATTCTGGAGGCGAGCAAAAAAGCCGGATTGGCCCAGACCTGTGACAACGTGCAGCGCAAGGCATCCTTTATCTGTAACTGCTGCGGCTGTTGCTGCCACCTCATGAAGGGCATGAAGACCTTCAATATGCACAGTACCATCATCACTTCCAACTGGATTATGACCGTCGACCTCTCCCTTTGCAACGGGTGCGGTGACTGCGCCCCTGCCTGTCCCATCGAAGCTATTACCATCACTAAAGAGAAAAAAGACAGGAAGGAAATACGCCGAGCGGTGCGGGATGACGCCATTTGTCTCGGATGTGGCTTATGCCATTCAACCTGTAAATTCGGAGCCCTGGCTATGAAGCCCCGGGAAAAACGGGTAATTACTCCCGAAACAATGTTCCACCGCACGGTTATGATGGCTATCGAACGGGGAAAGCTCTCGAACCTCATATTCGATAACCCGGAAATGCCCGGCTTCCGTGCCTTGGGAAGGATACTGGAAGCGCTGGAAAAATCCCCGCCGTCCCGGGCCATGCTGGCGATAAAACCCCTGCGCTCGGTATTTTTGAACGGGATGGTCGCTGCTGCCAGGAAGAGGACGGGGGCACTGAGCCGCCTGCTTTAGTAGGACTTCACCCAAACCACCGTAGGGGTAATCCTCTGCCCCGATACATCGGGGTTCTCGACCGCAGGCTCTCGGAACGGAGAACGGAATGGTTACCCCTGGTGCTGCCGCCAGCCGATTCAGTTGGTTGCCTCAGGCGCTGCCGGTGCTTGTTATGGCGGCCTGGATATGCTGCGCCCGGCGGGGCAGGGATAGGGCCAGGGGCAGACCCAGGTAGCCGGCCCCGATAGACGTTAGAATCGCCCAGGTATAAGTGCCGCTCAAATCGAAAAGTGTTCCCCCCAGCCAGCCCCCCAGGGCCATACCGGTGCTGGCTCCCAGCATCTCGAGGGAAAATATGGAAGCCAGGGGCGCTTTAGTGCCGAATAACTGCCGGTTTATTATGGGAAAGCCTACCATTTCGCCGCCGTAACACAACCCGAAGACCACGGCAAAGAGATAAAATACCCAGGCCTCGTGGGCAAACAATAAAATAATAACCGGGGTACTCTGTCCTATCAGGACAATGGTGAGAAGGGCCCTGCCCCCAAGCCGCTCCGCCAGGACGGAAAACGTGAAGCGGCTGATAATGGAGATACCGGCGATGGTGCTGAGGACTCCGGCTGCGGTGACACCGGGGACCCCCTGGAAGGTAGCCATGGATACCACGTGGGCCAGCACTATGGAATGACCCACGCATCCGAGGTGGTGGATACCCATTAAAAACCAGACGGGCCGTTTTGCCAGGACCTGCCGCAAGCCGGGAGGTATGATACCCGATGACGCCGGTGGAGGAGGCTCAGGGGGTGAGCCTTCCAGCCCGTAAGCCGGCAGCCCTTTTTCATACGGGCTGCCCCGGATAAACGAGGAAAAAATGATGAGGACACTGCCCAGGATGATTCCCATCAGGGTAAACGTCCAGCTCCAGCCACGGGTCTCTATAAGCCAGCGGATTAATGGAGCAAAAATCATGGGGCCGAGCCCCAGGGCAGCAAAGGAAAAACCCAGGGCAATTCCCAGGCGGCGGTGGAACCAGCGTGTCAGGGTAACCGGCAGCAGCACGGAAAATGCCGAATTACCCAGGGAGCCGACGAATAGCCCGTAAAATATATAAAACTGCCAGAGTTCCTTTATCGTCCCCAGCAGCACGGTCCCCGTTGCTATCACCAGGGACGCCCCTATCATCAGCTTATGGACGCCGTACCGGTCGCCGAGCCACCCCATGACCACCACTGCGGGCAATCCGGTCAGGAAGGCCAGGGAATAGGCAAAGGACACGCTGCCGCGGCTCCAGCCGAAGAGTTTAACAAGAGGGTCGATATAGACACCGAAGGAGGAATTATTGGCCCGGGAAAGCACATTGAGAATACAGGCTGCCACCAGGATAACCCAGGCGTAATGAAAGCTGTATTTTTTTATAAAAGTCAACTTCCCGGCTTTTCCTTTTCTATACTGCTCCGGCAAAGTCCCGGTTAATTATTTATTCCTGAAAAAGTATTTTCTTCAAGCCCCTGTTCCTTGCCCACGAATGCCAATATTACCATAACCCGGGCTGTTACGAAAAGAGGCGGCGGTAACGGACAGTGGAAGGGATGGCGGGGGCATTTTTCCAAGAAAGAGCATCGCAGGGGCACCGTATCCCGTGCCCCTGCGTTTCAATGGCGTTCCGTGGTTTTTTTGTTTTGTCACCGAAACAATTGTCATAATACCCCAACTGTCACCCTACCCCCAATAATGTCACCCTGTCCCGATATATCGGGACTCTCGTCCCGGAGAGCCTGTCGAAGGGTCTGGCGGCATTGAGCAAGACTGTGCATTAATAATATGTTGAGGTGCCAAATATAATCGGTAAAAGATTCCTCGACTTCGCTCGGAATGACAGCCGATGGTAGTGCGTTGTGTTCATCGTAGGGGCAATCCCCTGTGATTGCCCGATGGGCGGGGTTGGGTGGGCGGACACGGGGGTCCGCCCCTACGTTTCAATCCCCCTACGAAGGCCGGCTGTCGAAGGGTTTGGACCCAATTTGTCACCCTACGCTCTGTCACCCTGTCCCGATATATCGGGACAGGGTGACAGAGGTCTCACAGCAGCGTCTCATTTCCGGGTTCGTTCCTTCATTTTTCCGGTAAAATCCTCGCTGCCAAAAAGGGGAAAGCAGACTGCCGTGGTAGGGAACATGGAAATAAGAATCTTCTTTATTGTACACTGAGGTAGTTATCCCGCCCGGTTTTCGCGGTAAAGGGATAAACCGTTCGGGAACCGTAACCTTGAGCTTTAAATTGATAAAATTTCTCGTTAGAAAAGAAAATAATTGAATCCGTTTCTGCTTATTATCCTCGCTGCACTGGTGATCGAATTCCTCCTGGGAACAGTTGCCGACCTGTTAAACCTCAAGGCACTGAAAACCGAACTGCCGCCTGCCCTGGACGGGATTTATAAACCCGAGGAATATCGCAAGTCCCAGTTATATACCAGGGCAACAACCCGTTTTGAATTCATTACCGGGACCTTCAATTTACTGCTCCTGCTGGTTTTCTGGTTTTCCGGCGGCTTCAACTACCTCGATGGAATAATTCGGGCCTGGGGATATCATCCCGTGATAAACGGGCTGCTGTATACGGGTATACTGTTATTTGCCTACAGCCTCCTCAACCTTCCTTTCAGCATTTATGCAACCTTTGTCATCGAGGAACGCTTCGGTTTCAACAAGACCACGGTAAAGACATTTATAATGGACAGGGTGAAAGGGCTGGGACTGGGGTTGCTCCTGGGTGCGCCCGTCCTGGCGGGTATTCTCCTGTTTTTCCAATATGCCGGCGCTTTTGCCTGGTTGTATTGCTGGATAGCCGTCACCCTGTTCTCACTGGTGATGCAATACGTTGCCCCTACCTGGATTATGCCCCTGTTCAACAAATTTACGCCCATGGAAGACAGCGAGCTAAAGGAATCTATTCTCAGTTACGCCCGGTCGGTAAAATTCCCGGTTAAAAACGTCTTCGTCATGGACGGCTCTAAACGTTCCAGCAAGTCCAACGCCTTCTTCACGGGATTCGGACGCAACAAGCGGATAGCCCTCTTCGATACCCTGGTAGCACAGCACACCGTCCAGGAACTGGTAGCCGTGCTGGCCCATGAAATCGGTCACTACAAGAAAAAACACATCCTCCAGGGGATGATAATAGGAATACTGCACACGGGGGTTATATTCTTCCTGCTCTCGGTCTTTCTTGGCAGCGAGAGCCTTTTCGGGGCTTTCTACATGGACCGGCAGTCCATTTACGCCGGTCTGCTGTTTTTCGGGTTGCTGTACACGCCCTTAGAAATGGCGCTGTCCGTAATAATGCAGGCGATTTCCAGAAAAAACGAGTACCAGGCTGACCGCTTCGCCGCGGAAACTACCCGGGATCCGGCGAGTATGATTAACGCCCTGCGGAAACTCTCTGCCGACAACCTTTCCAACCTGACACCCCACCCATTCTACGTTTTTCTCCACTACTCCCATCCACCCCTTCTGCAGCGCATCGGGGCTATTCGCTCGGCGGAAGAACAGCTTACAGGGAAATTCCGCAGCAAAGGGTAGAAGGAACGACTAAAGGGCCTGTTTACAGGTGTTTTTCGGCCTCAGGTCGCCCCACTACGGCCTACTGGTGATTGTAGCCCTGTGGGTGATGATACTCTTAACATTGATATTGTTTTTCAAGATAGCAAGGGCGGCTGGCTGGCTTATGCTGCCCTACATCCTGTGGGTAAGCTTTGCGGTAATTCTGAACCTGGCTATCCGGGCGCTGCAGTTTTCCTGACGGGTTGGCATAGTTCCCCCCTTCCGGCGAGTACGATTTTCGCCTTTACTCCGCCCCGATTTGACCGGCAACGTAGCTCAAGCCCAGTTCCTCCAGCTTCTTTCTGGTGGGTATCCCTTCTTTATCCCATCCCCGGAAGTCGTAATATTCGTCCAGCATCTTCTGGAAATTATCCTCGCTTATTCCCGTAGTACCCCACTCGGTTTCCTCTTCCACGAAGAAAGACCGGGGCAGCGTGTCATCCTTTCTCCTCATACCTTCCCTTACATTAAATGCCTTTTCTATGTTGGTAATCCGCTCCCCGACCTTCATCAGGTCGTCACCGTTAATATCCACCCCGGTACATGTGGACATGAGTTCCGCAAGGTCTTCCACCACCAGCCTCTTCCTGCGGGTGTCACCCACCACGAAGCAGCATATGTTGAGGGCGTTTACCATGGCCATACCGTCCTCGTTTAAGGCCGTAAACACCCCTTTTTTCTCAATGGAACGGGGGTTGTCCATGTATTTCTGGAGAGTCTCAGGGTCGCCGAAGATTTCTTTCAGCCGCCGGTCTTCAGACGATATACACGGCATTGTTCCCCTTAAATGATCGGCGCCCCTGGTAGCAACGGCATATCCAAGGGCCACTGCCATGTCGGTAAAGGG
>JAUYHV010000264.1 GCA_030689845.1 Dehalococcoidia bacterium | reverse complement strand
CCCTTTACGAAAGGGAGAGGCTCTTATCCCCCTTTACGAAAGGGAGAGGCTCTTATCCCCCTTTACGAAAGGGAGATGCTCTTCTCCCCCTTTTTCAAAGGGGGATTAAGGGGGATTTTTCAGCCTTTCGCGGGATGCTTTAATCACGACTCCCGCCAGTTTTTAGTTGCGCGCGGGGGAAGGGAAAGAACGGTTTTGAATAAAGACTTTGACTTGCCGGAAACCGGTCGTACGACCTCAGCCCCTCCATCCTCACCCCTGGTAAGCATGAGGAACATGTTCGACCGCCTTTCTCCATTTTACGACAGGGTCAACAAAGTCATAAGCCTGAACCGTGACGATTACTGGAGGCGGAAGGCTGCCGCTCTTTGCGGCGGACCGGCACGGGGCATTGCCCTGGATGTGGCCACGGGAACCGGGCGGATGGCCCTGGCGCTTTCCGCCCGGTATGAGAATGTTGTCGGGGTAGATATATCTGATAAAATGATGGCCGGGGGCAGAGAAGCCATGCAGCGCCTTCCGGGCTTTTCCCGCATGAATTTTATCCTGGCGGATGCCCTGGTAGCGCCGTTTCCGGATAATACTTTCGATGCCGCGGCCATCGGGTTTGCCACCCGGAATGTCGTGGACCTCCGGGGATGTTTCAGGGAAATGCTCCGCCTGGTAAAACCCGGAGGGACCATTGTATGCCTGGAGTTGAGCCGGCCGCCGCTGAAGTTTGTGGATGCCCCTTACCAGTTTTACCTGGCTAAAATTGTTCCTTTGCTGGGGAAGGTTTTCAGCGGGCAGTCCCGCACCTACAAATACATTTTCCATTCGCTGCAGAAATTTCCTCCCGCCGGCGCCTTGAAACAGTTGATGGAGGAAACGGGTTTACGGGAGGTGAAATTCAGGCGCTTCAACTTAGGGGCAGTAGCCGTACACTGGGGTACCAAGTAAAGTTTAAAAGCGTTCAGGAATTAGAAGTACACCGCTGCCCAGAAAATGGTGGAAGGGCCATTAATTTACCCGGGAAAACCTGGTTCAGGGGTTATGGGTTCGCCTTCTTCGTCTTTCCCCTACCTTTATACGGGTCAGGGAGCGGAGAAGCGCTGCCTGCGCTCTCGCGGTGTCAACGCCGGGTGTGGCTTCCTTAAGGTGTTCTTCGGCACGCTTGCGGGCTTCTTCAGCCCTTTCAAGGTCAATCTCTTCTTCCCGTTCGCAGGCATCGGCCAGAATAACCACCTTGTCCGGTCTTATTTCCAGGAACCCGCCTGTAACACACATGGCAAATTCCTCCGTGCCCGTTTTAGCCACCAGTTCCCCCGGTATCAACATGGTCATCAGGGGCGCATGGTGGGGTAATATGCCCAGCTGCCCCTCGATACCGGGAGCCAGCACTAAATTCACTTCACCGGCAAATACCAGGCGTTCTGCGGTAACGATTTCCAGTTTCAAAGTGGCCATGTCAGTCCTTTAAGCCTGCATCGATTTAGCTTTTTCCACCGCTTCATCTATGTTTCCCACCATGAAAAAGGCCTGCTCGGGAAGGGTATCATGTTTACCCTCTATGATCTCCTTGAACCCCTGTACCGTTTCTTTTACGGGGACGTATTTTCCAGGGATGCCGGTAAAAGTCTCCGCCACCGACATCGGCTGTGACAGGAACCGCTGAATACGGCGTGCCCGGGCAACGGTCAGTTTATCTTCCTCGCTGAGTTCCTCGATGCCCAGGATGGCTATGATGTCCTGGAGTTCCTTGTAACGCTGGAGGATCTTCTGGACTCCACGGGCCACGGCGTAGTGTTCCTGCCCCACTACCAGGGGGTCGAGGATTCGGGAGGTGGATGTGAGGGGGTCCACCGCCGGAAACAGGCCCTGCTCGGCGATGGAGCGTTCCAGGGCGATGATGGCATCGAGGTGGCCATAGGTAGTGACAATTCCGGGGTCGGTGTAATCGTCCGCAGGCACGTAAATGGCCTGAAACGAGGTGATGGAACCCTTTTGGGTAGAGGTGATCCTTTCCTGGAGTTCGCCCATTTCCGTGGCAAGTGTGGGCTGGTATCCTACGGATGAAGGCATGCGGCCCAGCAGTGCCGAGACCTCCATGCCGGCAAGGGTGTACCGGTAAATATTGTCAATAAACAGCAGGACGTCCTGACCTTCCACGTCGCGGAAGTATTCCGCCATAGTCAGACCCGTCAGGGCGATTCTCAAACGTACGCCCGGGGGCTCGTTCATCTGCCCGAAGACGAGAACGGTCTTTTCGATAACGCCGGAACTCCTCATCTCGTGCCAGAGGTCGTTTCCTTCCCTCGAGCGCTCCCCGACGCCGGCGAAAACGGAAAAACCTCCGTGGACGGTGGCAATGTTATGAATTAACTCCTGGATGATGACCGTTTTTCCTACACCCGCACCGCCGTATGCTCCTACTTTACCCCCCCTGGTGAAGGGGGTTACTAAATCTATAACCTTCAGGCCGGTCTCCAGCATCTGGGTGGATGTCTCCTGCTCCCGAAAGGCAGGCGGCACACGGTGAATCGGCCAGCGTTCTTCCGCCTTGACTTCGCCGAGGTTGTCCAGGGGATCTCCGAAAACATTGAAAAGCCGGCCAAGGGTAGCCCGGCCTACCGGGACGGATAAAGGAACACCGGTATCGTTAGCTACGTCACCCCGTCTAATTCCCTCCGTGGGGGATAAACCGAGGCACCGCACCCAGTTGTTGCCTATGTGCTGCTGGACTTCCAGGACTAACTTGCTGCCATCGGTTTCGATTTCGACGGAATTGTAGAGAGCGGGTAGTTCACCGGGAGGAAATTCGATGTCTACAACCGTGCCTATTACCTGGGTAACTTTTCCTTTTGCCATTAGAAACCTCTTTTAAATAAGGGATAACTTTATATTGATTTTGTTACTGTGTCACCGCCCCAGCCGTAATGTCCAGGATCTCCTTGGTAATCATCTCCTGCCGCGCTTTGTTGTACGTCAGGGTAAGTTCGTCAATCAGTTCCATGGCATTATCGGTTGCATTACGCATGGCGACCATTCGGGCCGACTGTTCACTGGCTATGGATTCCAGTATCGCGTGAAAGACCTGCATCTCCACAAACCGGGGCAGCAGCAGGTCGAGGACGAGTTGGCTGGAGGGCTCAAAAATGTATTCAACGTTTTGTGCCCTTTGAAGTTCCATGGGTTGTATCGGAAGGATTTGTTTCATTACGGGCCGCTGCACTGCGGTGCTTACGAATTCCCCGAAAGATATATATACGACATCGGCGCTTTTTGAAATGAAATCGTCGGTAAGGATCCGGGCAATCGAGGTGGTATCTATGAGGCCCGGCCTGTCTCCCAGGCCGGTAAATTCGGCCACCACGTTAAATCCGAACCGGAGCATAAAGTCCCTTCCCTTGCGGCCTACCGTGATCAGCTTCACAGGCACGTTTTGCGACCTGATAAAGTTGACCGTCTGGCGGTTTACATTGCCGTTAAAGCCGCCGCACAGCCCCCGGTCGGAGGTTATGTGCAATATTGCGATGCTGTTTACGGTATCCCGGGGTTGTAACAATGCATGGCTGCCCCTGGAGTCGGGGGGTTGGGCTGCCGCAAGGTCTCCCAGCACCTGCCTTATTTTGGTGTCATAGGGCCTGCCTTGCAGGTCCCGCTCCTGGGCACGGCGCATCTTCGAGGCGGCAACCATTTCCATTGCCTTGGTAATTTTTATGGTGCTCTGTATTCCGCGGATTCGCCCTTTAATTAACCGGATATTGGCCATTTAATAATAAACCGATCCCTTATGATATATAGAAAACAAAACGTTAAAAATCAAAGCCTGGCTTGCGCCAGCCGGGTTCTCTTACCAGGACGCCGTCTGTTTAAAATCAGTTAATGCTTTTTTCAATTTTTCCTCAGTTTCCGGAGAAATATCTTTATCTTGTATTATGGCTTGATTTACCTCCGGGTGGCTGGTGGCGATAAAGCGGATGAGGTTTTCCTCGAAGGACGGCACCTTGTCAACGGCAACGTCATCAAGATAACCGTTGATAATTGCATAAAGAGTGACAACTTCCTGCTCCAGCAGCTTGGGCATAAACTGGAGCTGCTTCAGGACCTCCGTTAGGCGCTGCCCTCGATCAAGCTGGGCCCTGGTGGACTTGTCAAGGTCTGAAGTGCCGAACTGGGCGAAAGCAGCCAGTTCCCTGAATTGTGCCAGTTCCAGTTTTAACTTACCGGCTACTTTCCTCATGGCCTTTGTCTGGGCGGCTCCGCCTACCCTGGAAACGGAAAGGCCGACGTTCATTGCCGGCCTGATACCGGAGTTGAAAAGGTCGGCCTCCAGGTAAATCTGGCCGTCGGTGATAGAGATGACGTTGGTGGGGATGTACGCGGAGAAGTCACCGGCCAGGGTCTCGATGATAGGCAGGGCGGTAAGGGAACCGCCGCCGTGGTCTTCATCCAGCTTGGCTGCCCGTTCCAGCAGACGGCTGTGGAGATAAAAAACGTCACCGGGATATGCCTCCCGGCCGGCGGGTCTGCGGAGCAACAGGGATAGCTGCCTGTAAGACCAGGCGTGCTTGGACAGGTCGTCATAAATAACCAGGGCATCCTTGCCCTGTTCCATAAATTCTTCGCCGATGGCACAGCCGGCGTAGGGTGCGATATATTGGAGGGCGACGGATTCCGCCGAGTTGGCAGCCACTACGATGGTGTGTTCCATAGCCCCGTGTTTTTCCAGGGTGCCCACTACCTGGGCGACCTTGGAAGCTTTCTGTCCGATGGCGACATAGATACAAATGAGGTTGCCGCCTTTCTGGGCTATGATAGTGTCCAGGGTTATAGCTGTTTTCCCCGTGGAACGGTCACCGATGATGAGCTCCCTCTGTCCCCTGCCTATTGGTATCAGGCTGTCTATTGCCTTGATGCCCGTGTGGACAGGTGTATCGACGGATTTCCGGGCAACGACGTTGGGGGCGACGCGTTCGATGGGCCTGGTCTTGTCGGTTTTGATGGGACCTTTGCCGTCAATGGGAGCGCCGATTGGATTAACAACCCTTCCTATAAGCCCATCCCCGACGGGGACCTCGGCAATGCGGCCCGTAGATTTGACCTCGTCTCCTTCTTTGATGGAGGCGTATTCTCCCATGACGATAACGCCGACGCTTTCCTCCTCCAGGTTAAGGGCTATGCCCATAGTTCCGTCGGGAAACTCGACCAGTTCGTTATAGCGGACACCGCTGAGACCGTGGACACGCGCAATTCCGTCACCCACTTCCACTACCGTGCCGACGTCCACCATGGTAGAGGCTGCGCCAAAATTCTGTATCTGCTGTTTTATTATGGATACAATATCCTGTCCCCGCGTTGTCAATTTTTTGCCTCCTGGTTTAACCTCGTTAAAGGTCTGATGTTAAATAATTCCCGCAATAAAAGGAAGCCCTCCCGGACTCGAGTTAAATTGGTCGCTTTAAACCTGCGGGTTTTGAGTGTCTTTTTGTTCATCGTTTTGTTTAAAGTTTGTGATAATTTCGGTCAATGCGTTAATCAGGCGGTGCCGGAAACCAGACTCTTTTTAAGGTTTTCAAGTCGTTTCCTGGTGCTCCCGTCCAGCAATTTGTCGCCGATCCTTGCAACAAGGCCGCCGATAATAGCCGGATCCTCCCGGGTATCGAGAACCACTTTCTTTTTGCCGAGGCTTTTGGTCATGCTTTCAGCCAGGCGGTTTTTTTCCTTGCCGCTTAACGGAAAGGCGGTGACAATCTCGGCATGTTCGATACCGTTGTGCTGGTCAACCAGTCGCCGGTACTCTTCAAGAGTTTTATCAAATATCCCCAGCCTTTCCCGGGTGACGAGGAAATACAGGAAGTTTATTGCGGTAGGTTTTATTCCCTTGAATACCCGGTTAATAATTTGTTTCTTGTTTTCAAATGGCACCTTGGGATTGGTAAGGGAATACATCAGTTCCGGTTCCCGCAAATCAACGGATATCTTTTCCAGGTCATTAATCCATGCTTCCAGTTCGTTTTTTTCAGAAGCAAGCTCAAATATGGCCTGCGCATGACGTTTGGCTGAAACTCGTCTGGCTATTTCAATACTCCTTGGTAAAAATTATTCTTTCTTCAGCCAGCCGCTCTCCTCGAGGACTTTGTCGAGGAGCTTCTTGTTGGACTCTTTGTCAAGCCTCTCTTCAATCACCTTTTCCGCTGCCAGTATGGCAATATCGGCAAATTCGCGGCGGAGAGCGTTGATGGATTCATCGCGTTCCTTCTGAATCTCGCCCCGGCTCCTATCCAGCAGGGACTGCGCCTCTTTCCTGGCCTCCTGCCTGGCTTCTTCTTTTAAAGTTTCCCCCAGTTGAGCGGCCTGTTTAATAATAGCCTGGCTTTCCGCACGGGCTTCCCCGACTTTTTCTTTAAAAGCCGTTTCGGCCTTGGCAGCCTGGATTTTAACCTCCTCGGCCCTGTCCATGCTCTCTTTAACCCTCCGGGAGCGTTCATCCAGCATGGCCAGTATTTTCTTGTACCCGAAGAGGTACATCAGTACGAGCAACAGGCTGAAGTTAACTAGCTGGGCTATTAAAAGCGGCGGATTAATACCAAGTTCAGTAAATAGTCTTGTTATCGCTTCCAAATTAGCCTGCCTTCAGTGAAATTACACCATTTGGGTTCATTGCCCGGTTACCCTTTATTTGGTTCATATTTTCCTGATTTTAATACTGCTGGGGCTTTGCCCCAGCAAAAATACGCAATTATTTGTTAAGCCACCATGGCCAAAATAATTGCCACGATAAGGGCATAGATACCCAGGGCTTCAGCCAGGGCCAGGGCCAGGATCATGTTGGTAAGGATGGCTCCTCTCGCCTCGGGATTGCGGCCGAGGGCCTGCATGGCTGCGGAGCCGATCAGGCCGATACCAATACCCGGACCTAAAAGGCCTAAGCCTATCGCCAAACCGGCTGCTAACATTTTCATCGTTGCTGGGTCCATATTTTATACCCCCTTAATAATGTATTTTTATATTTTATCTTTATAACTTGAAATTTTAGTCTCTGTGGCTTAACGCTCCGTTTATCACCGCTCCGGCCACGACAAAAACACCGATGATTGTCGAAATCAATAAGCTTCCAATAATTATTTCTACGATGCCCATATTATTTTCTCCTTTACGTTGGGGATAATTCTATCATGCTTTAAATTAAATTACTCAGTGTTCCTCACCGTGAGGCGTTACTGCCATGGTTGCGAAAACCAGGGTCAGCCCTCCGAAGATAAGGGCCTGGATTAAGCCAACTAAAAGTTCCAGCCCATAAAAAAGGTCGGAGAACACCCAGGGGATTAAAAACATGGAGACCAACAGCAGGATTTCTCCCGCGGTCATATTGCCGAAGAGACGGAAGGTGAAACTGACCAGGCGAATCAACTCGCTCAGGAGTTCTATTGCTCCAACGAACAGGTCGATTATACCCATGACGAGGTTCATACCCAAAGACTTTATCCCTTTAAAGTTTTTAGGCAGGAAATAGGAAATGCGGACGAATTTGCTCATGTAAGGGAAAAAACCCACGGAACGGATTCCCCAGTACTCAACGAAGATGAAAGACATGATAGCCAGGGCGGCAGGCACATTTATATCGGTGTTAGCTCCCCTGAACAGAGCTAAAACGGTTCCGTGTTCCTCAACGCCGATGGCGCCGAACAGCGGTACCAGGGATAACCAGGCGTTGGCTATGACAAAGAGGAAAATGGTGGCGAACAGGGGGAAAAAGCGCCGGCCGTTTTCCTTGCCGGCAACACCTTCGGCAAAACTCAGCAGACCTTCCACAATCATCTCCACCAGGTTTTGAAGGCCCCGGGGAACGATGGACATTTTCCGGGCTGCCAGGCCGAAGATGAGAAGGAGGGTTACGGTGGTCAGTAAAGCCGCAAGCAGGGTATTGGTTACGGGTAATATCCCGGCGTGGATTATGGTCTCAGGTTTTAATTCAATATGGGGTTGTTGTACCTGGATAAATTCGGGGACGCCTTCTCCGATGAAAGATTTTGCAAGGGGGCCGATTAACAAACCGGAAATGATCAGGACGATGGCGATTATGAAAAGAACCAGGCAGCCGGGTTTACGCAATTAAGCCTTTCTCCTTTTTAATCCGTTTGCTCTTTTTCAATTGTCCTGAAAACGCGGTATACGCCGGTAAATGCCAGGACCAGTCCGAGTCCCAAGCCTAACAGGGTAAAAAGGGGTTCTGTGCTGCGTTTCCTGTCCAGCCACAACCCAGCCAGTACAGGTAAGGCTATAGAGAGCCCTATGTACCATCCCAGCCCCGTAATAGTCCAGATCAGACGCCCCTTATTCATTGTGGGCCTTTAAATTCTGGCAGAGTATATCACGCCGCCATTTTAAGCGTCAACCCTTTGTCTCTTCCAATACAAGATGAGCCCGAAGGGGGCATTGATTTCTAATACAAGATGAGCCTTAAGCAGTGAGGCAACTCGTTTATGATTGGGGCATGCAAAAGATCATGAACGACGAAAGACTTCAAACAATAGAACAGGTCAAAGAGTTTTTAGGGGGGAGTGAGGAAGTGGATTTTGGAGGGGTATCGGTTGGGGAAAGGTACCAGTGGATAGAGAAAGCTGCGGGTAGAAAATACCGGTTGTAATTATTTACCAGCGGCCCGCAAATTCCTGATTTTCATCCTCTTGCGGTATGCCATAATGATATCAGAACGGCGTAGTATCCCGAGGAGTTTAAGGTTGTCTTTACGGTCAACAACTGGGATACGGCCGTAATCCTCTTCGGTGGAACCGAGGACATCCTGGAGGACCTGGTCCGGGTAGGCAACCACGGGGGCCTTGGTGCAAATGTCATTGACAGCGACACAGGTATTGCCCGTCGCAATGCAATTTTCAACGTCGGCCAGTGTAACAACCCCGACAAGCCGTTCTTCCCCATCAATAACAGGGAAGCCGTGGTGCCCGGACTTCCGGAACATTTCTACCAGGTCATTGACTGTCATATCTGGGGGGACCGAAGGAAAATTACGGGTCATAGCTTGTCCAACAGTGATGGTCCGCATCACATCCGCCACGTTTTCCTGTTCGATATCAACACCGCGCCGCAGCAATTTCAGGGAGTAGATATTTTCGCGTTTCAACGCCCGGGCTAAAACCGTACTGATTCCGACAGATGTCATTAGAGGGAGGACTATGGAGTAATTACCTGTCATTTCGAACAGAATCAATATGGAAGCAAAGGGCGCCCGAGCTGCTCCTGAAAATACAGCGGCCATGCCCACTAACCCGTAACCCCCGACGGGTCCAGGAACACCCGGGAAAACAAGGTTGAAAATATAACCCATGGCGCTTCCCAGCATGGCGCCGATAAAAAGACACGGCGCAAAAATACCGCCGCTTCCGCCGCTTCCGAGAGTGAGAGAAGTAGCCAGTATCTTGAAAATAAAAAGCAGGACAAGGGTCCCCAGCACCAGTTGTCCCGTTATTGCCTTTTCGATTCCCCCATACCCGACTCCGAAAAGATCGGGCAGGAAAAAGCCAATCACACCCATACCGATGCCCCCTACGGCTGGTTTTACCCACTCGGGTATTTTAACGGCGTCGATCAGGTCCTCCAAGCGGTAGAGAATCGAAGTGAAACTGACGGCTGCCAAAGCTGCGGCGATGCCGAGGACAGCATATAGCAAAATCTCCCAGGGGTTTACCAGGCCGAACTGGGGAACGGTAAAGGCCCGGGTATTGCCCAGGAAAGTGTGGGCAATAAAATCCGCAACGACGGAACTGATGACGATATGGGCAAACCTGGGGGTGACCACACGGCCCAGTATAACCTCGAGGGCGAAAAAAGCGCCTGCTATAGGAGCATTAAATGTTGCTGAGATACCCTCCGGCTGCCCCGCATGCTACCAGGGTCCTAACGCCGTCGGGCGGCATTTTAAACAACTGGCCGATGGTAGAACCCACGGAAGAACCGATTTGAACAATCGGGCCCTCCCTGCCTACGGAACCGCCGCTACCGATACAAATCGCAGAGGCAAAAGCTTTAACAAAAGCTACCCGGGGCCGGATACGGCCTCCTCTCAGCGCCACGGCCTCCATTACTTCGGGGACGCCGTGCCCTTTAGCTTCCCGGGCAAAAAAATAAACAAGGGGCCCTACCAGCAACCCACCGGCCGCGGGTATTAAGATTACGTAATACTGGCCGAGGAAACCGAGGGCTTTGCCGCCAACGTCGAAAAAAAGGTAGTTAAAATTTGTGAGCATCCATCTGAAAGCCACAGCCCCAAGTCCCGAGAGGGCTCCTACCAGGACTGCCAGCAGCATGCCTATGAGAGTTTCAGACGTGTGGATCGTTGATACGGTTAATAGAAACGAACGTAACTTGGTTGACAGGTATTTCCGAGGCATTTTGCTATAAAAGCGCGCAGTTCAGTGCGTTTTTATTATCCCTCCGTGGTTAAAAACTAATAATAATTTACGCATGGAAAAAAGACAATATCGAATAAGAGTTTTTGGGACACCTGAATCATACTAACCGGGGAACCATGAATGGTTGGCGGGTTAGCATTCTGGCGGATTTGGATAACATAATTATTACGTGCCCAAAGATTTTCAAGTATAGCACAATTTAAAGTTGAGGCAAAGAAAAAAAACAGAAAAGCCTTCCGCGAAACGCCACAAAATCCCCCTTTATTAAAGGGGGATTAAGGGGGATTAGAAAGCACTTTTATAAGCGGAGGAGCCTCAACGGAATGGGCCGTGTCCAGGGGACATATATTAACTATTAACCGGTGCAGCAATTCTAAATCCTGAACAGACCCGGGATATTTTCAGTAAGCCCCTCGGGTACGGACACAGCAGGAAATTATTTCGTGGAAGGAGACAACGCGGTTATAATCTTTAAGCGGGCAGACATGTCTTTTGGGCGCTTTTCTTATAAAATATAGCGGCCGAGGTCCTGGTTTTTTATAAGGTCCCCTATATGATCGGACACGTATCCGGCATCCACGGTAACTTTTTCCCCCGACTTATCCGTTGCATTGAAATTTGCATCTTCCAGGACTTTTTCCATGATGGTGTGGAGGCGGCGGGCGCCAATATTTTCCATCTGTTCGTTCATGAGCTCCGCCAGCCGGGTGATTTCCTTAATGCCATCGGGCGCAAACGTCAACTCCAGGCCTTCTGTGGCCAGGAGGGCTTCGTACTGCTTGCAAAGGGAGTTATTGGGCTCTGTAAGTATCCGCTCCATATCGTTGCGGGTCAGCGATTTCAGCTCTACCCTCAGGGGGAAGCGTCCCTGTAATTCAGGAATAAGGTCGGAAGGCTTGCTGCGGTAAAATGTGCCTGCTCCAATGAACAGGATGTGGTCTGTTTTCATCGGGCCGTAGCGGGTCAAAACACTGGTCCCTTCGACGATGGGAAGGAGGTCCCTCTGAACTCCCTCGCCGGATATATCCCTCCCCACTTCTATGGAAGGCGCGGCAAGTTTGTCCAGTTCATCTATGAAAACGACCCCGTTATTTTCAGCCTGTTTCAAGGCTTCCTCGTGGAGGTCGTCGAAATCAATAAGCTTGTTTGCTTCCTGGCGGAACAGGATGCGCTTTGCTTCCCTGACCTTTACTTTTCGCCTCCTGACCGGCGGCTCCTCTTCCTTTTCCCTGTCCCCGGCAATACCAAGAAACTCCCCTCCATCGTAGCCGTAGAAACCAAAGCGGTAGTCCATGAAAGGTGTTTCCGCATCAACGCTGACTTCTATCTCGATTAACTCTTCGTCAAGCTTATGGTTATTTAAAAGCCGGGCGAGGTACCTCTTGTCCATTCCTGCCTTAGCCGAAGGGCTTTCAGAGGAAGCAAGGGCCTGGGCCTGCTGCTTATTTGAAGCTACAGCTATACCTTTCTGCCGTTTTGCGGCAAGCCTCCTTTTTCGGGGCATAACCTGGTGGTAAAGATAGGAAATAATCTTCTCCGTGGCCACCTTTTCAGCTTTACCCTCGACTTCCAGCAGTTTTTTTTCGTAGACCTGGGAAAGGCTGGTGTCAACGAGGTCGTGGACAATAAACTCGACATCCCTGCCCACGTAGCCTACCTCTGTAAACCTGGTGGCCTCAACTTTTATGAAGGGCGATTTGGACAGGGTGGCCATGCGGCGGGACAATTCAGTTTTTCCCACACCTGTGGGGCCGATAAGGATGATGTTTTTGGGCATCACCTCATCCCTGAGTTCTTTGGGAAGCTGCCTGCGCCTTTCCCGGTTGCGCAGGGCGATGGCAATGGCTTTTTTGGCTTCTTCCTGCCCGATTATATATTTATCAAGCTCTCGGACTATAGTCTGAGGCGTTAAGTTGTCCATTTAGTACCTCCGCGAATGGTTATATAAAGTTTAGCACAAGCCCCCTGTAAACGCTATCACTGATTCAGGTGTCTTGACATGGAATGTGGGGAAAAGTATACTTTTATTAATTATGAAGCATTAACTTCCGGAAGTTAATGCTTTTCACCAGTCCATTTTCCCCATATATATCAATAACCAGAGCCTGATAAACGCCCCGTCAAATTTTTTAAAAACTATTGACCGCCTTTGAAAGGCGTTTCGAAGAAGGAGTCCCGTTATGGCTGAAGGTCCAATAATTACCGAGGAGATGAGAAAAAATATTGGCGTAGAGTCCGAGCCAATAACGTATGAGGTGGAAAAAGGCGCCATTAACAAGCTTGCCGAGGCTATCGGTGACCCAAATCCCCTTTGGCGGGATGAAGAGTATGCAAAGAAAGGCCCTTATGGAGGCATCGTCGCTTCTCCCACTTTTGTTATCTCCCTGCGCCACGATCCCTTTATGGAAAAAGTGAAACAGATGGCCTCCTTCAAGCGGATAATGAACGGGGGCAACGATGTCGAATATTTCCAGCCGATTCGCCCCGGCGATATCATTTCCGTGACGGGTAAAATAGCGGATATAAGGGAAAGGGAAACCAAGACCGGAAAGATGGCCTTCCTGACCCTGGAGTTGACCTACAGGAACCATAAGGGTGACGTGGCGGCTAAAATAAAAAACGTTATAATCGGCTTCGCATAAGCCCAGGAGGAATTGCCCATGGCTCAACAGCTATATTATGAGGATGTGGAAGTCGGTACCGAATTACCTGTCCTGGTAAAAAATCCCACGACCCAGCAACTGGTGAAGTGGGCAGGGGCTTCCGGGGACTATTACCAGATCCACTATGATGAGAAATTTGCTATCAGCACCGGGTTGACGGGGGTAATCGTCCACGGATGGCTAACGGCTTCTTTCCTCGGCCAGCTGGTAACCGACTGGATCGGCGACCGGTCCGCCCTGAGGAAATTCGGCTGCAGCTACAGGGGCGTGCTTTATCCCGGGGAACCTGTCACCTGCAAGGGTAAGGTAACCAAAAAGTACGCTGAGGAAGGGCACAATTTTATAGAATGCGAAATCTGGGCGGAGAATCCCAAGGGAGAGGCAGTCGTACCGGGACAGGCCACCGTAATCCTTCCTTTAAAGGCTTCCGGCTGATACCGCGGACAACAAACTGTTGTCCGGTAAGGTAATTAAACTGACTGATAATTTCCGGCCTCCGGCTTAAACATTAAAAAAATCTCAAAAAGAAGGAGTTCAATTTTTATGGGCGCTTTAGACGGAAAAGTCGCTGTCGTAACGGGCTCCGGGCAGGGCCTGGGAAGGGATATCGCCATCGGCCTGGCCAAAGAGGGAGCCAAATTGGTAACCAACAACAGGAAACCCGGGACCGAAGGGGGAGATGCTGAAACCACGGCTAAAACCATTAAGGAAGCCGGCGGGGAGGCAGTTCCCGTTTTTGCGGATATGGCGGTTTTTCAGGACTGCGAAAGGTTGATCAAGACGGCGGTTGAGAAGTTCGGGCGCATAGATATCCTGGTTAATAACGCCGGGGTGGACCGGGCAAAAATGGTGTGGAACATGGCGGAGGAGGACTGGGACTTTTTACTTGATGTCATTCTAAAGGGCGCTTTTTCCTGCACCAGGTTCGCCACGGGATACATGAGGGAGCAGAAATGGGGCAGGATTATCAACGTAACCTCCGATGCCTACCGGGGGACTGTGGGCCATGTCAATTACGGGGCCTCGAAAGCCGGCCTGGTAGGGCTCACCAGGGCAACGGCCCTGGAGGTGGGGCGTTACTCAATAACCTGCAACGCCATAGCGCCCACGGCCAAGACCAGGATGTCCTGGAGTCCGGAGGTAGAGGCCGGACTGAGAAAAAGGGTTGAAACCGGAGTCTGGACCCAGGCCCAATTCGATGAGTACCTCACCATGGGCGGACCGGAATACATAGCCCCGTTCATAGTGTACCTGGCCAGCGAGGCATCCGCTAATATCAGCGGACGGGTCTTTAATGTCACCGGCGGCAAGATTGCCCTCTATTCGGAACCCGAGGAAATAAAGTCAATCTTTAAAAAGGAAGGGGTATGGACCCAGCAAGAACTGGTCGACCTCATCCCCAAAACCATCGCCCTGGGGCTGGCGAACCCGGCACCTCCGCCAAAGTAAGGGAGATAACCTGTGTTTTCGCTACCAGGGTTTCCGGGCGATAATTTTTAAAGCAAGGAGCAAAAATGGGCGAATTACTTAAAGGCAAGGCTGCTGTCATAACCGGTGGTGGCGGGGGACTGGGAAGAGCGGTTTCCCTTCTCATGGCGGAGGAGGGCGCAAAAATTGTGGTTAATGATATCGGAGGAAGCAAAGACGGCTCAGGCGGCTCTAACTCCCCTGCCGATGTGACGGTCCAGGAGATAAAGTCCAGGGGAGGAGAGGCTGTGGCCAGTTACGACTCCATTGTAAGCTTCACGGCTGCCGAGAAACTCATACAGACCTGCGTGGAGACGTTCGGGAAGATAGATATCCTGGTTAATCTGGCTGGCAACCTTCGGGACAGGATGATTTTCAACATGGCCGAGGAAGATTTTGACTCGGTAATCGCAGTGCACCTCAAAGGAACGTGGAACTGCACCAGGCACGCCTGCGCCGCCATGAGGCAGCAGAGGACGGGCCGAATTATAAACACCTCTTCAAGAGCAGCTTTCGGGAACCCCGGACAATCAAACTATGCCTCGGCCAAGGCCGGCATCATAGGGATGACCCAGACGGTTGCCCGGGAGATGGGCCGCTACGGAGTGACCGTTAACGCCATCATGCCCCTGGCTGCTACCCGATTTTCAGCGACGGCGGAAGTGGCGGCTACCAAAGAAAAGCGCGCTGCCGCCGGTATTCAGGCAGCCGTCCAGCTGGGTGAGGTGGAGCTGCCTCCCCCCGAGGACATCGCTCCTATCGTGGTTTACCTGGCCAGCGACGAGGCTGCAGACGTCAACGGGCAGCTGTTTTTCTCCTGCGGCGGAGAGATTACCCTTTATACCCTGCCCCAGCCTAAAAAGTCTATCTTCAGCCCGGGTCGGTGGGATGTCGGCGAACTGGCTTCCGTATTTCCCAAGACCCTGGGGAAGGGCCTGGTGAATCCTGCGCCTGTCCAGCCGCCCAAATAAATCGGGAGAAGCCGGGTAACCCCCCGAGGGGGCTGTTAAATAAATTGAAAACGGGTTCGAAGTCCAGGTTATACCACTTCCAACCCGGGCAGTAATCCAGCCTGGAAAAGTAGGGGTTCAATATTTTGAGCCCCTGTTTTTTAAGTTGCTTACCGGCATATAATGTTACGGCAGGAGGAAAAATGGCGGAAGTTCAAATCGGGGTGATAGGGGGTTCCGGCCTCTATGAAATAGAGGGGTTGACGGATATCCATAAAGTGGATGTGGATACTCCCTTCGGAAAACCCAGTGATGTAATAACAACAGGTCTGCTGGAAGGCAAGAGGATGGCCTTCCTGCCCCGCCACGGCAAGGGGCACCGTCTGAACCCATCGGAAGTTCCCTTTCGGGCTAATATCTTTGCCCTGAAATCCCTGGGGGTGGAGAGGATAATCTCTGTGAATTCTTCGGGCAGCCTCAGGGAAGAGGTCCACCCGGGGGAAATGGTAGTTCCCGACCAGGTTATAGACCGCACCGTTCACAGGGTTAACACCTTTTTCGACCACGGCATTGTGGTCCACGTGCCCTTCGCCGACCCGTTCTGCCCCGAGTTGAGGGCGGTACTGTACCGCTCGGGTGAGGAGTCGGGGGTCAGGATGCACCCGAAAGGGACGTTTATCGTGATGGAAGGTCCCCAGTTTTCCACCAGGGCGGAATCGCATTTGTACCGTTCCTGGGGGGCCGACTTAATCGGGATGACCATCCTGCCTGAAGCCAGGCTGGCCAGGGAAGCGGAGATTTGTTATGCCAGTCTTGCCCTGGTTACCGATTATGACTGCTGGCACGAGAGCCTCGAATCCGTAACCATCGCCATGGTCCTTGAAACTATGAACAAAAATGTAGCTAACGCAAAAAACATAATAAAATTGGCGGCCGGCCGTATTTCAGCAGGCAGGAAATGCGGTTGCGGAGAGACCCTGAAAACGTCCATCGTCACGGCTCCGGAACGGATCCCTGCCTCTGTTAAAAAAGACCTTGCCCCGCTGCTCGGGAAATATTTACCGGTTTAATTCCATGAATACAACAATAACAACACGCAAGCAATTCCAACCGGAATGCCGGGCAACCGCCATCGGGAGCATGCCGCATTCAGACGCCGCACGGGCGTGCAGTGCGTTGTTGAAGTATCTGCCCGATATACCTGTCTGGCCCCAGTTACCGCATTTGTCCCCCAGGGAAAACATGTATCTCCAGTTCAGCGAGGGATTTCCCGGTTTTTCCTTTGACGGGGAGCACTTTTACGTCCAGCGTTCCCCTGCCCTGGACGAAGACATGGAAAAGCTGTACCAGGCGAGCCTGGACAATAATTACGACTCTTGGAAGGTCAGCCCCGGGTATGCCGCGGGTCTGTACAAATTTATTGAAGAGGCGAATGCCGGCAGTTGCCTGGCTTTGAAAGGCCAGGTTACAGGGCCCGTAAGCTGGGGCCTTACGGTAACGGACAAAGACCATCTACCCATTATTTATGACGACACCCTTTCGGATGCCGTGGCCAGGCACCTGGCGTTAAAGGCAGCCTGGGAGGAAAGATTCCTCACCCGGGGCTCGAAGTTCAATATAATTTTTGTAGATGAGCCTTACATGAGTTCTTTCGGCTCCGCGTTTGTTTCCTTAACCAGGGAAAAGGTTACAGACCTCCTGGAAGAAGTATATAAAGGAATCACCTGCCTGAAAGGGCTGCACTGCTGCGGCAACACCGACTGGGGCATGCTTTTAGGGACTTCCGTGGACATTATCAATCCGGACGTCTACAATTTCGAGAAGTCCTTTAACCTGTACCCTGAAGAAATCGGCTCTTTCCTGAGCAGCGATGGAATCATTGCATGGGGGATAGTGCCCAATGACGAGGCGGCCTTAAAAAAGGAAACGGTTAACAGCCTGAGGGATAGGCTGGAAGAGGTTATTGCGCCGCTGACCAGGAAGGGTATAGAGTTCCGCACCTTGCTGGGCCGGTCGCTTGTAACTCCCAACTGCGGCCTGGCCTCAATGAGCATAGAAGGGGCGGAAACAGCCCTGGAGGTGCTTGCGGGTCTATCCGCGGAACTGAGGCGAAAATACATCAGGTAGATGGAACAAAAAAAGGGAGGTCCGTTGATGGCCGGCGATGTTAATCATGGGAAAAATGCCCGGGAGGATGAAGCTGGCGTTGGTCCCGGGGAGGTTACATGCGAACGCTGCGGGGTATGTTGTTCCAAATGGCAGGCACCCGTGGAGGAGAATGAGGTAATTTCAATTGCCGGAGCCCTGGGTCTGCCCGTCCCGGATTTTATAAGGGATTATCTTGAAAACTACCCTTTCAGGTCCGGTATTTACCTGTTGCGCCACCGGGATGGCCGGTGTATTTTTTTGAGGCACGAGGGAGAATTGACCTCCTGTGCCATCCAGGAATTCAAACCCGCCGTATGCCGCGAGTGGAAGCCGGGGAAGGAAAAATCCGAGTGCAGGGAAGGGGCCGAAAAAAGGAGCAAAGAGTTTCAAACGATCCCTTTGCCTTAACCGGAGGGTGGGGGTCACTCCCGCATAGACTACCGGTACAACTGGAGAATCAGCAAAATAAGGGCCAGGGCCAGGGTTGGGATGGTGATAATTACCCCTGCTCTTATCCACTGGCCGAAGGTTATCGTCCCCAGGCCGCGCCGTTCCATCATTCCCAGGGCTACTATGTTGGCAGTGCTGCCTATCATTGTAGCATTGCCGCCGAGGGTCCCTCCGAAGAGCATGGCCCACCATAATGGGCCGACGTCAGTCCCCATGGATCCCAGGTCTTTTAAAACAGGCACGAAGGTTGAGACGGCAAGCACGTTGTCCATGAAGGCGCTGAGCAGCGCGGTGGACCATCCTATGGCCATGAAAAGCGCTACCCCGTGGCTCCCGGCAGTAGCCACGATGGCCTGGGCAATTAAAGACGTTACCCCCACGTACTGTAAAGTTCCCACGGAAGTGAACAAGAGCAGGAAGAAACAGAGCGTCCACCAGTCAACCCTGGTTTCCAGGAGAATCCTGGCTTTTTCATGTTCTATCATAAGTGCGATACCGGCTGCCGTGAGTGACACCGCCAGGAGTAGGGTGTTTTTAGGCAGGCCTATCAGGTGTTCCAGGGGGGAGTGAAGTATTAATGCCACGATGGTGCCCATGAACAGCATCCAGCAGACCCTGAATTCCCTGCTGAAAATACGTCTCATTTTCACGGAGTTGTCATCGTTTTTCAGTTCCTCATCGCAGTCCAGGCAGACGCTTAGATTGGTGACATCTTTTCTGAAAAATATTAAACACAGGACGATGGTTAATACCAGGACCACCAGGGATATCGGGGAGGCCCAGCGCAGGAAATCTGAGAAAGTCAGCCCGCCTCTCATGGCTATAATGATGCCTACGGGATTACCCACAACAGTTGCGCTGCTGCCGACATTTGTAGCAAAAATCAGCATAATCAGGAACGGCAAGGGGTTTAGTTTATACCTGGTGGTGATCTGAAACAGGGTGGCCATCATGAACAGGGTAGACGTGACCTCATCCACCAGGGCAGCGAAAAAGCCGGAAAGCAGCATGAGGACCACCAGGAGCTTTTTCCCTTCCCCTCCCACCTGCTGTACTATGGCGTCAATCAGGGCCTCGAAAAAATGGCGTTCCTCGAGGAAACCTATGACTACCATCATACCTATAAGGAAAAGTATGATGTCCAGGCCGGCGAACTCGATTACGTGGGCAACATCCGTCAGTCCGAGGATCAGCATGGTCGCCACCGCCAGGAGGGCAAAAGCGACCCGGAATCTCCAGAAGAGGAGGGTTCCGAAAAGCATAGCTGAAAAAAGCCCAATGGCCATGACCTGGGGATAGGAAAGGCCGAGGAGGGCGCTGATGAGGAACATTCCAAGGACAAGCCCGATATAGATATAGCCGTTTTTTTTCAAAAACCACGTCTCCCGAAAAAGTGCCGTATATTTAGACCAGATTTTACCACAAATATACGTGTGTCAAGTATCAACCAGGATATTAGTGGAAAGAAGGGCCGTTTATATTGCACGAATATTT
>JAUYHV010000276.1 GCA_030689845.1 Dehalococcoidia bacterium | reverse complement strand
TAAAGGCAGTTCTGGATGGCGTGGCGCTTGAAATGATAGTTCGTTCTGCCTGTTTTATCCGGCAGGTAGGTGGTGAGGGTGTTCCTGGCGCGGACGATTTCTGTCATGATACCCACCGGGACGGCACCGGAACCTATAGCGGGGTCGCACACCCGAATATTTTTCAGGGCATCATCAATGAGAACCGAGTTATCTTTTATGGAACGCAATTTTAAGTCGTATATAGTTGTTTTTTGTGTTCCTTTCTCAATCCTGTCAAGGTTTCTTAAAGCAGTTGTGTCATGCTCAACAGCCAGTTCGCCCATACGGATAAAATCTTCGATATCCCCCCGCGGCACCCTGTTGGTATTGCCCGATGTTTTTAGCGCCTGCTGCTGGATGGCCGGTGCGCCGAATAGCTTAAGGTTTACCGGTTCTTCCTCTACCAGGGGCCCGTCACCGCTATTGACAGCGGTATCCAGGTAATTGATGAGGCTTTCCTGGCACATGTAATGGACGATTTCGCGGGGGGTGTAATATGTCCCCTTGGATTTACGGTCTTTGACTTCCAGCAGGTTCTCAAATACCTTCCCCAGCATCTCCGGGTCAACGGCCACCTCTCTATCCAGGGGTTCATCTTCCTTGACAGTGAAGTTATATCGGTCAAAAACATCGAGGATTCCGGTGCCGGTGTCCCCTTCCTTCGTTTTCACTTTGTTGGAAAAGAGGTCGTTGAGCAGGAGGATATCGGTGTGCTCCCAATCGTAGCTGCCTATGGGGTCGAACAGGCCGCCGTTGAGAAACGGAATCTTGCAGGTGAAACGGGGGTAATATGCCGGGTCCATCGTTCCCCGGTCCTGCCTTGCCAGAGCATCATAGAACAGGTATTCCAGATAAAGGTTAAAAAAGTTCTCCTGTTTATCAACCGCTCTATTAAAAAGGCTCCGCAAAAAACGTTTATCCCCGTCGCCCCATTTCATATCTTGGGGAACGCCCAGCCAGCCTTTCTTTTGCAGAAAATACAGGAACACGATTTGCCCCAGGAGCTTCTTGGCGAAGTTATCTGTGTCCACTTTATTAGTGGAAAACTCGTTCTGGATAGCGAGGTTTTCGACAACTGCTTTATCGAGCTCTTCTTTAACTGCCAGATAAAGCCGCTTGTATGCCTCGAAGAATTCTCTGGTAACAACCTCTATATTGAAGGCTTTTTCGAAGTCGGATAGCAGCGGGTTTTTTTCGTCATCTAACAGGATAGGGAGCAGTTGTCCCTGGGCGGTGTGGCTGCTCTCATTCTCACCGACAAGGAAAGAGTACCGGCGCGCCGGTGTGAGTTCCTTCTCTACTTTTGTCCTTCCGGTGGGAGTTGTAGCCAGGTTGTAGTCCATACGGACCAGGGAGAACCGCCAGTCCAGACTGTCCGGTGAGACGAAGGCAACTAGGGCAGCATCTTTGAGTTCACCGCCCCGGCTGCCGTTCAAATACCAGGCAACGAAATTCCTCTGCATAGTACGGGCGCGCTCAAGAGACTGCTCTTTTTTCAGGCGAACAATGAGGATATCTATCTTGTTGCCACCGGCATCTTCATACTTGCCCACCCGCTCCAGTGTCTGAATGCTTTGCTCATAGGCATCGGGGATAATGTTACCCTGGTAAGTAAAGTTCTTTGAACCGTCGAGGTGCTTGACCAGGTTCTGGCTCAGGTTGATGAACCGCCCCTTATCAAAAGGACTCTCGAAGGTGTCCCGTATCAATTTTTTCGCAGCATTATTATCCATAATAAACTTTACTAAAATCTGAGGCTCCCGTGAAACTTATAAAAGTGCTTACAAATCCCCCTTGATCCCCCTTTAATAAAGGGGGATCAAGGGGGATTTTATGGCGTTTCGCGGGAAGCTCTTAACACCTCTCTTTTTTTCCAACTGGGAAAATGTGTTAGAATTTCACAAGTATGAATCCAAAAAGCGCCGGAACAACCTTTTGTGGCCAAACTGAATTCGTTTGGGGGAAGCGTACCTATATCATGGGCATCGTTAACGTTACTCCCGATTCTTTTTCAGGTGACGGAATAGCCGGAAACGTCAAAAAAGTCGTTGAACAGGCCCGGCAGTTCGCCGAAGACGGTGCGGACATCATCGATATCGGCGGTGAATCCACAAGGCCAGGATCGAAGCCGGTCCCGGTTGAGGAAGAACTGAAACGTGTCATCCCGGTCATAGAAAAAATAGCAGCAGAAATCAAGGTTCCTTTGAGCATTGATACCTACAAATACGAAGTCGCCAGCCGGGCATTATCCTCCGGGGCAAATATGATTAATGACATCTGGGGTTTAAAACACGACCCGCGCCTGGCGGACCTGGCCGCTGAAAAAGGTGTTCCTATTGTTCTCATGCACAATCAGGAGGACACCAAATATTACGAGTTAATTCCCGACATAATCGAGAGTTTAAAAATTAGTATGGAATTAACCCTCGATGCCGGGGTTCCCCGGGAAAACATAATAATCGACCCCGGGATTGGCTTTGGCAAAACATTGCAGCATAACCTGGAAATCATGCGCCACCTGGATAAATTCAAGGAACTCGGTCATCCTGTGTTGCTTGGAACCTCCCGAAAATCCATGATAGGCCTCGTATTAAACTTACCTCCCGACCAACGGCTTGAAGGGACCGCAGCGACGGTTGCCCTGGGGATCGCCGGAGGAGTCGATATCGTCCGGGTCCATGACGTCGGCAAGATGAGACGGGTCTGCCTGATGACAGATGCGATCGTCAGGGGTTTCGTTAATTAGTCTAGTGTTTCATAAATTGCCTTACAATCTTTGTCATTCCGGGCTTGACCCGGAATCCAGTCTGTTGCTCTGGATTCCCGCTTTCGCGGGAATGACACCAGTAGCACTGCAAATTGTAAAGAGATATTAGAGACACTACATTAGCACCATTATTTATATTGCCATGAAAACTCCCTTAAGGTTATTCCCGTGGCCGAAGTATATTTGAGTTTTGGCTCCAACATGGGTGATCGTAATAAAAATCTTTCAACGGCTTTATCGTGGCTGGCAAAATTAACCGTTGTTGAAAAAACATCTTCAATTTTTGAAACGGAACCGGTGGAGTTTCTCGAACAACCAAAATTCCTGAATATGGCCTGTAAAATTTCCACCATTCTCGGTCCTCTCCAGCTCCTGTCAGTTATTAAAGGTATCGAAGTAAAGCTCGGGAGGAGACCGGCCTTCAGGAACGCTCCCCGGCCCATTGATATAGATATACTTTTTTTTGAAGACTTAATCATGGACACTGCCAAACTCACCCTGCCGCATCCGGCCCTTACGGAAAGGGCTTTTGTTCTGGTACCGCTGGCTGAGATAAGTCCCGATTTTTCACACCCCCGGGGCGGCAAAGCATTGAGTTATTATTTAAACCATGTAACAGGAAAAGAGGGAGTGCGCCGTTGGACTCCCTGAGGAGGAAATATAAATGTTCCAGGTAAAAGTAAAACAGCATTTCGATGCCGCCCATTACTTGAGAGAGTACAAAGGAAAATGCGAAAACCTTCATGGGCACCGCTTTGAAGTTGTCGCGGCATTGGAAGTGGAACAACTTAACGGGATAGGACTGGCCTACGATTTCGTTGAACTGAAGAGCCATCTCAGGAAAATCATGGCAAAATTCGACCACGTTTCACTGAATGATACCCCTCCCTTCGACAAAATCACCCCTTCATCGGAAAACATCGCCACGGCTATTTATAAGGAATTGCAGTCCCGCATCCCGCCTGCTGCGGCCAGGATTGCCTTCATTGAAGTATGGGAATCCCCGGAAAACTGTGTAACCTTCCGGCCCGAAACCCCCTGACCTTCCCGTTATTGGCCTTCACGCCTCAATTCAGGAGGTAAAAGGTTCGGTATGGTATCCTCGATAGGGTAATGTTCACTGCAATTATTGCAGAACAGGTCTCCCGTAACGATTTCTTTTTCATTTTCTTCTTCCACGGTTAGCTGCAATTCACCCTTGCAAACCGGGCACACAAGGATCTCCATAATCTGGCGCTTCAAGTTTTAGCCTCCTCAAGTCCGTAATTAAACAATTTTAGCCCTATTAAGGCATAACATCAACACAGAGCCATAGATATTCTCCCTTATTACAGGGTAAAACAAGGATATCCGGCCTTTCCAGCAAACAATTGAATCCAGGGAAGCTGACTATTTTTAACTTTATCCTGCCCCTCGATAAATTTTGACAGCCATATGCAATTTCAGATATAATTCAAGGCATAATCACATTCATATAAGGCAGGTAAATCTGAAATGGAACGAAAGTTATCTATCGACCCGACAGTAGCGGAGATGCTGGAGGTTGCCCGGAACGATGGGATTTCAACACCTTTTGACAGGGGCAAAGCGGTAAAACCATGTCCCATCGGGCAGGAAGGCAACTGCTGCCGCCAGTGTTTTATGGGACCATGCCGTTTCGTCGGAAAAGTGGAAGTAGGGGTCTGCGGCGCTACCAGGGAAACCATCCAGGCAAGGAACCTGACCCGCATGATAGCTGCGGGGACGGCTGCCCACGGCGACCACGGCCGCAACCTGGCTTTTTCCCTGAAGGCTGTTGCCGAGGGAAAGGCCCCGGGTTTCCAGATAAAGGATGTTAAAAAACTTCACAAGGTTGCCGGTTACCTGGGAGTTGATACCAGGAATAAAACAACCGAGGAGATTGCCCTTCAAATAGCAAAAATAACCCTGGGAGAGTATGGGAAGCAGGAAGGCGAACTGCTTTATGTCAAAAGAGCTCCACCGAAACGCCAGGAAGTATGGAAAAACCTGGGCATCACCCCCCGGAACATCGATAGGGAAGTGGCTGAGACAATGCACCGCACCCACATGGGAACGGACCAGGACGCCGAGCACCTGCTGAACCAGGCTTTGCGGTGCGCTTTAGCCGACGGCTGGGGTGGTTCCATGCTGGCAACGGATATCAGCGATATTCTTTTCGGAACTCCGGTCCCTATTTCGGCTACCTCCAACTTCGGAGCCCTCAAAGAGGACGAGGTAAACGTGGTTATACACGGACATGAGCCGACCCTGGCCGAGATGATTGCCATTGAAGCCAGCAACCCCGAGGTCGTCGAGTACGCCAGGTCCAAGGGAGCAAAGGGAATTAACGTCGTCGGCATGTGCTGCAGCGGAAATGAACTATTGCTGCGACATGGAGTACCCATAATAGGCAATTTCTTGCAGCAGGAACTCGCCATTGCCTCCGGCGCGGTGGAAGCCATGGTAGTTGACTACCAGTGCATTATGCAGGGTATCGTAGCGGCAGCAGAAAAGAAACACACGAGAGTTATTACGACTTCCCCGGTAGCAAAAATCACCGGGGCAACCCACATCGAATTCGACGAGCACAGGGGTCCCGAGATTGCCAGGTTGATTCTCCGGACGGCGGCGGATGCCTTCCCGAAAAGGAAAGAGACCCACATTCCCGATTACACCGACCGGTTGGTTGTAGGTTTTTCCCATGAATATATCGCTTATATGCAGGGTGGCGTCTACAGGGAATCCTTCCGGCCTTTAAATGACGCCATTATGCAGGGCCGGATCAGGGGCGCCGTGGGTATCGTTGGCTGTAATAACGTCCACACCACGCATGATGAAGACCACATAAGCCTGACAAAAGAATTCATTAAGAATGATGTCCTGGTGGTCACCACCGGGTGCGGCGCCGGAGCCTGTGCCAAGCACGGTCTGCTCACACCGGAAGTCATGCGGTATGCCGGTCCCGGGTTGGCAGAGGTATGTGAGACCATCGGCATCCCGCCGGTATTGCATGTCGGTTCCTGTATCGACAATTCCAGGATCCTGACCATCCTGAGCCAGTGCGCCATGGAAGGCGGCCTGGGGGAGGATATCAGCGACCTCCCCGTCGTGGGTATAGCCGCCGAGTGGATGGCCGAGAAAGCCCTTGCTATAGGAACCTATTTCGTTGCCTCAGGTGTTTATACAATATTCGGCACGGTTTCCCCTATCGAAGGCAGCCCGGTTATCGAGGAAATGGTCAGCAAGGGATGGGAAGATAAAGTTGGAGGAAAGCTGGAATTTGAGACTGACTGGCGGAAGATACTGGAGAAATCCCTGGCCCACATTGATTTAAAACGCCGCAATCTCAAACTGGAAGAATATAACCCCGCTAAGTACGCCAGATCGGCCTCATATATTCCCGGTGATGCATATTCCAACGAAGAGTTTAAAGCCGGGCTTTACAGCCGGGGCGGCTTAAAGTAAGCCAAACATAATCCCCTTTTCAAATAAAAGGGATGCTCCTTTTTGGGAGCATCCCTTTTTTTGCGCATCTACGCCCCAAGTAATATTCAGCTAAACGTTTTTAATACAACGTTATTGCCGGTTTTACCCGGGAAATCTATTTTACATCCACTTTGGCGCCGGCCTGGGCCAGTTTTTCCTTTGCGGAATTCGCCTCGTCCTTGGTAACCTTTTCCTTTACTGCTTTGGGGGCACTTTCCACCAGGTCCTTAGCTTCCTTCAAGCCGAGGCTGGTAATTTCCCGCACCGCTTTGATAACATTGATTTTGTTCGGACCGATTTCCTGCAGAATTACGTCGAACTCACTTTGCTCTTCCGCCTGGGGAGCTGCTTCTGCCGCTGCTCCCGGAGCTGCCGCAACGGCCACCGGGGCCGCAGCAGAAACGCCGAACTCTGTTTCCAGGGTCTTTACAAGCTCCGATAGTTCGAGGACCGTCATTTTTTTGATAGCTTCTAATATTTCTTCTTTAGTCACGGTAATTTCTCCTTAATTCGTTTCTTTAATTTAATTATTAACAGCTTCCAACTGTTTTATTCTGCCATTAAGTACAGTCATTAATCCCCGCATGTTTCCCGTTAACACACCGAGCAAACCGACGATAGGTGCGTTCATCTGCCCGAACAGCCGCGCCAGCAAGACTTCCCTTGAGGGAAGGTAGGCAAGGGAGATAACTTCCTGGGCGGTAACGAAACGGTTTCCGATAAATCCTCCGGTAATTGTCAGGGCTGCTTTTGAAGTTCTTATATACTCTGCCACGGTCTTTGCAGGCACAATCACATCCCCGTAACCGAAAGCAATGCCTACCGTTCCCTGGAGCAAATTCCTGAATTCCGCTTTTCCCGCCTTGTCTGCCGCCAACCTGGCGAGGGTATTTTTAACTATTTTGTATTCAATACCCTGGGCCCGCAAGCTCTGCCGGAATTCCGTCATAAAATTTGCGTTCATACCCACATAGTTAGTTGCCACAGCCGAAGTACATTTCGATATATTTTCTTCGAGTTCGCTGACCTTTTTTATTTTTTTCTCTGTCGGCATATTTATATGTCTCCCCTTAATAATTAAAAAGTCCTCACACCGGAAAGCGCAAGGACTTCAGAAGATAAACAAGCAACACGGAAAACTTGCTTTTTATCACTTTTTTGCCTTGGCAGGCTTTTTTTTAAGCCCTCACGGGCGCCTGCGGTCTCCGGCGCGATGAAATATTAAACTTTAAGAATTATACAATATTATTAGCTAATTATACAGTTTCCTTTTATTCCTTACGAGCGTCCCGCGAAACTGATTAAAGTGGTTAAGAAAATCCCTCTCAATCTCCCTTTACGAAAGGGAGAAGCTCTTCTCCCCCTTTGAAAAAGGGGGATTAAGGGGGATTTTTCAGCGTTTCGCGGGAAGCTCTTTATTCTCTAAGGAAGTCCAACAATGGTGATGTTGCAGACAAATTTCCCGGGGTGACCTCCCTGGTTGTGGGCCAGACCCAATCTGGGATTTTTTAACTGCCTTGAAGGTAAATCAGCCTTGCCCTGGAGTTGCTTGTAGATTTCGTAAGTCTCCCGGCAGCCGCTGGCGCCGATGGGATGTCCGAAGGACTTCAGTCCCCCGCTGAGGTTAATCGGGATTTCCCCTTCCTGGTGAAAAGTCCCCGCATCTATATTTTCCCTGTATTTTCCCCTGGGACAGAGGTACAGAGATTCTGTAGCAACCAATTCCGCGATGGAAAAACAATCATGAAGTTCTACGGTATCCAGTTCGGCCCGTGGATCTTTTATACCGGCCTGCTCGTAAGCCTGCTGTGCCGCAAATTCGGTCTCGTCCCACCAGGTGTAGTCATATGAGGTCAGGATTTTCCCCATTCCCGGGCCTGAGGCTGCCCCAAATCCCTTGAAAGTAACGTAGTCTTTCCTGTATTTCTTGGCATCTTCCGTTCTGCACATGATGGCGGCGGCAGCCCCGTCCGTTACACCGCAGGCATCAAATAGTCCCAGGGGCCAGGCGATTATGGGGGCATTCATGGCCTGCTCAACCGTTATCTCCCTCCTGAGGTGAGCTCTCGGGTTCCGGGCGCCATTGTGATGGCTTTTTACGGAAATCTTGGCCAGTGTCCGCTTTCCTTCCTCGCGGCTTAATCCATATTTGTAAAAATAACGGGTAGCAGCCAGAGCATACCGGCCGGGGGGTGTCGTGCCGTATCCAACGGTTGGATGCCATTTGTCGACGCCTATCGCGGCGCCAAGGCCTCCGAACCCGGCATCTTTTAGCTTTTCAACCCCGAGTGCTAATACCAGGTCAAAGGACTTGGAAGCCAGGCCGTAGCAGGCATTCCGCAAAGCTTCATGCCCGGTACCGCAGGCATTTTCCACCCTGGTTACCGGAATGGATTTTAGCTTTAGCGGTGAAACAAGCGTCCCGGCAGCTGTGGAACCCTTTTGGGTTCCTACCCAGGCAGCCTGGATGTCATTCGACCCTACTCCCGCGTCGGCATATGCCTCATAGGCAGCCTCGATAACCAGGTCTTCAGCGTCTTTATTCCAGAGTTCACCAAATTGAGAACAACCCATCCCCACTATGGCTACTTTATCTTTTATGCTCTCCATAATATTTTCTCCTTAGCAGCGAATTGGGCGGGCTTTCCAATAGTAATTATGGATACCGGATCCGTCATGCAGGTTCCTGAAAGTCATCTCTACCTTCATTCCAACCTCTACTTTATCCGGGTCCCTATCCGTGAGAATACAGTAGAACCTACCTCCGATTTCAAAATCAACTATAGCCATCACGTTAGGCAGGTCTTTGACCATGGCTCGCACATCCATGCTGAAAGTAAACAGGTCGCCGATTTTGTCCGCCAGCCTGATTTCTTCGTAATCGTCCTTAGCCTGGCACTGGGCACACACCCTTTGTAACGGGTATTGAATGGTTCCGCATACGTTGCACTTGGAGCCGTGGAACCGTAATATCTGGTTCCGTTCCCGCCAGAGGACGGTAAGAGCAGAGGTATCTGCAGGCCGCCGGTCCGCTTCCCATTCCATGAGTTCGCGAAAGCGAACGTACTTGCCATAATTGGGAAGCAAAGCCTTGGATTCCAGGTGTTTCTTTATACCTCTGATATCCTGGGCTGTCTTAATGTTGTCACCAGCTTTTAATGAAAAAACATCGCAACCGTCACCATAGCTCACAAAAAGCAGCCTGTCCCCGGCTTTTGCCTCCTCCAGGGCTGCCACCAGCATCATGAGAGCAAAGGCACAGCCGGTATTTCCCAGCCTGTCGAACATCGGATCCTGTACCTGGGTCTTCGGGTCTACTCCGAGTTTCTTGGCAATGTCGCCGTGTCTCCTGGCGTCCGGACCGTAAAATACCGCTTTGTTAAAATCTTTTACGGTAAGGCCGCTTTTTTTCAGAAAAGCCGCGACGGCCTGGGGAATTATTTTTAAATATCCTTCTTCCACAACAAACCTGTCTTCCCAGGTCCGCTGGAACCTTTCCCGCGGTAATTTCCACAGGTCCATGAATTCACTGGTGATGCTTTGAACCCCCTCCACCTGGACAGTTACTCCCTCATTTCCTACCAGGAATGCTGCAGCCCCATCGCCAAAAAGAGGCTCGTACTCGGAATTCGGGGCAGGGATCCGGTTCTCGGACACGACTACCAGGATATTCTTGGCTGAACCCGCTGCTACCGTGTCAAGGGCAGCACGCAATGCGTTTGTGCCTGCCCTCATGGAATTAGCGAAATCAGCGGTAAGGATGTCTTCCCTCAGGTCCAGCGCGGCGGCAATGATACTGGCTGATTGTTTTTCAATGTAAGGGGGACTTGTGGAAGCAAAATAAATACCGTCTACGGAATCCTTGGGGAATTTCCTTATGCAGTCCGTAGCAGCCTCAACTCCCATCGTGATAGAATCCTCATCGGCATTGGCCACACTCTTTTCCCCCGGGGCTGCACTGCCGCCCCAGGTACTGGCCAGATGTTCCCTGCCTAACCTGTACAGTGGTACATAGGCGCCAAAGGATACAATTCCTGCCATTTCGGCTCCTCCTTTTAAGATTTGAACAAAACAGGCTGACTATATCCGGAAAAGCGACTTGATTATCGCCGGCCGAACTAAGTTGCCGTGAGGGAAAGAGTTGTTTTTAAGTCCAGTTCAACGCTTGGGCCCATAGTTGTCGTCAGGTAAGCGCTTTTTATATACTGACCTTTAGCCCCGCTCGGTTTGGCTTTAACGATAGTTTCAACTATCGTGCTGAGATTTTCCATCAGCTTATCCGGACTGAAACTTACTTTACCCAGCGGCAAATGAATAACGCCGCCTTTATCCAGTTTATATTCAACGCGCCCTTTCCGGGCCTCTTCAATAATCCTTGGCAGGTCGCTGGCGTTGGCAACCGTGCCTGTCTTGGGATTGGGCATTAAACCTCTGCGACCCAGTATTTTCCCTAAACGCCCTACCCGTCCCATGATATCAGGAGTTGCAATGGCAATATCGAATTCAAGCCATCCCTCTTCGATTTTTTTGGCGATATCATCGCCCCCTACATAGTCTGCACCGGCATCCAAGGCGATCTTAGCCCCTTCGCCCTGGGAAAAAACGAGTATGCGGACTACCTTACCCAGGCCATGGGGCAGCAGGGTAACACCCCTGATTTGCTGCGCCGCATTTTTGGGATCCATCCCTGTACGAAGATGCAGTTCTACGGTTTCATCGAATTTGGTGAAGGAAGCTTTTTTAATCAGTTCAACAGCTTCTTGAGGAGCATAACTCCGGTCTTCAACCAGTTTACGGGACTCCAGGTATTTTTTATTTTTATGCGTTGCCATAGGGGCTAATCTCCAATTTCAATGCCCATACTGAGCGCGGTGCCCTCTATACTGTGCATGGCACCCTCAAGGGAAGCAGATTTTAAATCTTTTATTTTTATCTGGGCGATTTCCTTTAATTTTGCCCGCGGTAACTTACCTGCCACCTGCAACCTGGGGCTGCCGCCGCCTTTTTCCAAGCCGGCGGCCTTCTTGATGAGGTCTGTAGCAGGGGGAGTTTTTGTAACGAAGGCGAAAGAGCGGTCGTCGAAAACCGTAATTTCAACGGGAATAATAGACCCCTCCTGGCTGGCTGTGCGCTCGTTATATTCCTTGCAAAAACCCATGATGTTTATGCCGTGCTGGCCTAATGCCGGGCCAACCGGGGGAGCAGGATTTGCCTTACCTGCCGGGATCTGTAGCTTGATTATCGCTTTAACTTTTTTTGCCATTACATTTACCTGATATTAATACTATAACCTTTCGACCTGAAGCAGGTCCAATTCAACGCTAGTGTCCCGGCCAAAGAAAGAAACAAGGACTTTCACTTTGCCTTTTTCCATGCTCACCTCATCCACGACACCGGCAAAGTCGATAAAGGGTCCGTCGACGATGCGGACGGCCTGTCCGGTATTGAATCCCACCTTTACCCTCGGAGCTTCCGCCTCCATCTGCTTTAATATTTTTGCCACCTCGTCGTCCTGCAGCGCAACTGGTTTGTTCCCCGTGCCTACAAAACCGGTAACCCCCGGGGTATTGCGGACCACGTTCCAACTGCCATCGTTCATGTCCATCTCTATTAATAAATAGCCGGGAAATATTTTTTTCATTACCTTCCTCCTCTGCCCCTCGTGTATCTCGATTTCCTCCTCCGTGGGAATAATTATCCTGGTTATTTCGTCGCCGGCATCCATGGATTTAATGCGCTGCTCCAGGTTCCTTTTAACCTTATCCTCCAAACCGGAGTAACAGTGAACAACAAACCATTTTTTTTTATTCGCTGTGGTTGTATTCATATTTTTATTTTTATTCGTGGTAAATATTTATTGGAACTAAGGCTTTGCAAGGAATAAGTCGTTCACCAACCTGAAAAACCCGTAGTCTACCGCTCCAAGGATAGCGCCAACTACCACGCATACTATTAACACCATGATAGTGAGGTTGACCGCTTCTTTTCTGGACGGCCAGACCACTTTTTTTAGCTCGGAGATAATGTCTCCGATAGCTTTAAACCTGCCGGCAAATCTCCGTAAACCGGAAGGCTGCTTTTTTACCACGGCCGGTGTTTTATTGCTCACGGTTGTACTATTTCGTCTCCTTGTGTACCCTGTGAATGCGGCACCGGCAACAGTATTTCGTAAGCTCCAGCCGCTGCGGATCGTTCTTCCTGTTTTTACTTGTGGTATAGTTCCTTTCGCCGCACTCGGTACAGCTTAAATAAATAATTCCCCTTGCTTCCGTTTTTTTTGCCATAAATTAACCTGTAGTTTATTAATCTCAACCATAATACCGGCCTCCTGAAAACTGCTTCGCGGAGCCCGAAATCCTACGCTAAGGCACTTCTGCCTTATTCTATTATTTTACTGATAACACCGGCTCCTACAGTTCTTCCGCCCTCCCTGATGGCAAACCGGAGACCCTCTTCCATGGCAATGGGGTACATAAGCTTAATTTTAAGCTTAACATTGTCCCCGGGCATTACCATCTCCTGGCCCTCAGGCAGGTCGGCGGACCCGGTAACATCAATGGTCCGGATATAGAACTGGGGTTTGTAACCTGAAAAGAAGGGAGTATGCCGTCCACCCTCCTCCTTTGAAAGGACGTAAACTTCAGCCTCAGCAACCGTGTGGGGAGTGACGGAACCCGGAGCCGCCAGAACCTGGCCCCTTTCTATATCATCCCTCTCAACACCCCTCAGGAGACAGCCGATAGCATCCCCCGGCTCCGCGCTGTCCAGCAATTTATGAAACATTTCCACACCGGTTACCACGCTTTTCCTGGTGGGTTTAAGCCCCACTATTTCCACCTCGTCAGATACTTTTACCTTGCCCCTCTCAACCCTGCCCGTTGCTACGGTGCCCCGGCCCTTAATACCAAAAACGTCTTCCACCGGCATGAGAAAAGGCTTGTCCGTCGGCCGGGGAGGAATCGGGATATTATTATCAATTGCGTCGATTAAATTCCATATCTTGCCGCACCACTCGCAGTCCCTCTTGGCGCAACCGCATGCCAATGCCTTTACGGCGCTCACCCTGACTATAATAGTATCATCCCCGGGGAACTGGTACTTGGTTAACAATTCCCTGAGTTCAAGCTCGACGAGTTCCAGGAGTTCCTCGTCTTCCATCAGGTCTACCTTGTTCAGGGCGACGATAATGTGAGGCACCTGCACCTGGCGGGCCAGGAGAACATGCTCCCTGGTCTGAGGCATAGGCCCGTCAAATGCGCTAACCACCAGGATCGCCCCGTCCATCTGGGCAGCGCCCGTAATCATATTTTTAATATAATCGGCATGACCGGGACAGTCAACGTGGGCGTAATGCCGTTTCTCCGTCTGATACTCGATGTGGGAAATAGCTATGGTCAAACCCCTGGCTTTCTCTTCTGGTGCGTTATCTATACTTTCAAAAGCCCTGAAATCAGCGCCGCCAGCTTTTGCCAGTACCATGGTAATAGCTGACGTCAAGGTTGTTTTCCCGTGGTCCACATGGCCAATAGTCCCAACGTTAACATGCGGTTTCGTTCTTTCAAATCTTTTCTTAGCCATTTTTTGTTGCCTCCTTCGTTATAAGCCCACAACCAGATTTGAACTGGTGACCCCGTTCTTACCAAGAACGTGCTCTACCAACTGAGCTATGTGGGCATTTTATCTTATTTTAACTTAATTATTACTTTCTTTTTTTATGGTGGAGAGGGCAGGATTCGAACCTGCGCAGCCATTACAGCGGCAGATTTACAGTCTGCTCCGATTAACCACTCCGGCACCTCTCCTTAAGTTAGTTGTTAACTGGAGCCCGAGAGGGGATTCGAACCCGCTAACCTACGGTTTACAAAACCGTTGCGCTACCATTGCGCTACTCGGGCAGTCCCTCTCACGTGAACCCTGTTGCAAAAATAACAAATAGCGGGATTTAGTATAGACGTCCCGATAATAATTGTCAAGAAAATAGCGCATACCGGATTCGAACCGGTGGTCTCCTCCTTGAGAGGGAGGTGTCCTAGGCCGCTAGACGAATGCGCCCCGGTGAACTGAAAATCGTTTTGATTACCCTGATAAATTCCTTCCAACCATGAATTGTGAATCACATACCCCACCCTCCATCCTCACCGGCTGTCTACTTAAAATTCAAGGTGTTTTAATTATTATACCGGAGTCTCTAAACTTTGATTAGTTAATGCTAATGAAACTTCAGTATTTTGTCAAGACTCCGGCAGGCATTGTTGACCTGAGCAGCCACCGGGTATTACAATATGGTCGTTCTTGTTTTTTCATTGCCGAGTAGTGTAACGGTAGCACAACGGATTCTGGATCCGTTTGCCAAGGTTCGAATCCTTGCTCGGCAGCCAGCCTATACAATAGACAGAACTCCAGACTCCTCGAGAATGGTTTCTTTCGGGGGAACAGGAAGGTAATACTTGAGGGCCTCTTTTCCCGGGGCTTGTTCGCCTGGATTACCGTTACTTATTTCGCCGCCATGAACGAATAGTCCCCCAGGTTCAACCGTTTCAGGGTTGTCAGGGTGGGCTTACCCGTGG
>JAUYHV010000275.1 GCA_030689845.1 Dehalococcoidia bacterium | reverse complement strand
AGACAGCGTTATCAACCAGATCCTGGAAATGGCTCGCTGGGCTCCTTCCGGGGCTAACTCCCAGCCGTGGGAATTCATAGTGGTAAAAGATAAAGCTGTCAAAGACAAGGTGGTAGCTATCGCCCAGGAAGCAGTACATTTTGTCCAGAAGCTGGAAGTTACCCGGGACAAAGAGGCTCAGCACCCCAATGCCCACCGTCGGCTGGCAGATTACGGTTTCAAGGACGCTCCGGTCCTGATAGTAATTATTGGAGACCGCCGGGCAAGGCAGGCCCAGGTGCTGGCGGCCCAACTTGGGCCGCAGTCGTATCTGGCGGGGCTGGCCTACGCGGAACTCTACATGCACCTGGCGGTTACTACCCTGGGACTGGGTTCACAATGGCTTACCTCCCCTTCCGACCCTTCATACCAGGCTCTTATCAAGGATGTATTAAAGATTCCCAGGTATTTCAACCTGTTTGATATATTCGTTCTGGGTTATCCGGCGGAATCACCCGGTCCCCGTACCGTAAGGAAACTCGAGGAAATGGTCCACACGGACCATTATGATATTACCCGGGGCCGCAAAGACGCCGAGGTTAAACAATTTGCCCGAAAAATCCAGCTTGAGCAGTAAGAAAAACCTTGCTACCAGCATAGCAATACAATAAAATATAAAAAAAGGAGGCAATATGTTAATAGGCGATGTTATGACAACGAATGTAATCACTGCGCCCAGCAATATGTCGGTCTACGAGGCAAGGAAGATTATGGATGCCCATGGTATCCGTCGGCTTCCCGTCGTGGATAAGGGAAAGCTTGTGGGGGTCGTAAGCATGGGCAGGCTGGAAAGCATTACCCCACCCAAGGGAACATCGGTCAGCATCTGGGAATTGAATTACCTGCTGGCCAAGACAACTTTGCGGGAAATCATGGAGAAAAACATGGTTACCGCAACGCCGGACATGACTGTGGAAGAAGGTCTTTCCCTGGCCCAGGGAAATAAAGTAGGAGCCCTCCTGGTAGTTCAGGACGGCAACGTGGTGGGAATTGCCACAACGAACGACTTTTTTTACAAGATTGTCAACCCCATACTGGGCCTGGGGAAACCCGGAGTAAGGCTTTTCATACCGGGAGCAGGGGAAGGCAAAGGACTGGAAGACGTCATATCGGTAATCAACCGGCGAAAAGTCAGGATAATCACCCTGTTCCCCCTTATGCGTGATGACGGGAAACCCAACGACCTGATCGTTCACCTGGAATCGGAAGACGCCTCCGAGATTATCCTGGACCTGAAAGACAGGAACTACCTGCCTATAGTCAGGAGACGCTAACTCATATCACCTTGCCCCCCGGGGAGGAAAGACGGCCAAGTACTTCTTTCAAATCGGGGGGTAATTCGGCTTCAAACTTTCTTGATTCCCCGGTCGAAAGCAGGCGAAAACTCAACGCCCTGGCATGGATAAACTGTCTCTTAGCCAGCCGGTCTGCCCCGCCGTAAAGGTCATCCCCGGCCACGGGGTAACCTGCCGCAGATAAATGGACACGTATCTGGTGAGTGCGTCCGGTTTCCGGGCGCACCTCCAGAAAGGTATAACCTTTCATATATTCCAGTACCCTGTACGAGGTTCTCGCCTCGCGGCCTGTAGCTACCACTGCCATCCGTTGCCTGTGGGCAGGGTCCCTGCCCACAGGACCAGTAATCACGCCGATGGAGGGACTCAACTGCCCCCTGACAAGGACCAGGTACTCCTTGCTTACTTCCCTGCTTTTAAATTGCTGCTGTAAATACACCATGGCCCTGTCGTTTTTAGCAAATACTATGAGCCCGGAAGTATCTTTATCAAGGCGGTGCACCACTCCCGGGCGCATGGTGCCCTTTATCCCCGCCAGGTCCGGGCAGTGGGCCAGGACAGCGTTAACGAGGGTATCAGCGGCATGCCCGGGCCCCGGGTGGACCGGCATCCCGGCAGGTTTGTTGATCACCAGGATATCCCGGTCCTCGTAAACGATATCCAGGGGTGTATTCAACGGCACAAGGTGCGCAGGCTCCGGCGCAGGTATAGTAATTGTTATGGTTTCCCCCAGATGTACTCTAAGACCGGCGCCGGCTTTTCTTCTTTCCAGCGCTACATTGCCCGTTTCTATAAGTTTTTGAACATGGGCCCGGGAGAGAAGAGGGAGCTTGCAGGCAATATACCGGTCCAGCCTGAACCCTTCTTCTTCCACCACCAGCCGGATTGTTTCGGGATATCTTTCTTCAATCATTTAATAACAAATATAATCAATTATATAAAATTATTGCATCCCGGGGGGCGACGTTTACGACCCGTTGCCGTCTCCATTATTCAGGAAAAACAACATTTGGTTATGGCTGGTGGAATTAATCCTGTTTCTTCCTGGAGGCCATGAAAAGCAAATAGAAGGCAAGCATCCCCACGCCCACCGAAATTGCCGAGTCGGCGATGTTAAACACGGGCCAGAAACGCACATCTATAAAATCAATAACATAACCAAAGCGAAAACGGTCGATCAAGTTCCCGACAGCGCCACCCAGCATCAGCCCCAGACTGAACCCGAACCAGCCAGTTTGAAAGGCACGTTGAGTGTAGAAAAAGGCCGCTGCAGTAACGGCAACAACAATTGCCAGGACGATTATTATGTTCGGGTTAACCGCAAGCCCGAAGGCCGCGCCGGAGTTCCGGACATAGGTAATAAAAACAAGGCCACGCTCCGGGATGGATTGTCCCGGAACCATGTGAGCCCCTATCCACGATTTGGTTACCTGGTCCGATAAAATAACGGCCACAGCAACTAAAGGAAACAGCTTGGTGGGTCCCGGTTTCAGAAGTTTATTATTGGATTCCATCTTTATCAATATAAATTAATCCAGCATCATTTTAATTTGCCTGATAGTGTCTACGGACTGACCCCGCCAGTGGTTGTTGGCAAACACGAAGGTGATGTCTGCGTTTTCGTCAATCTTTTTTATCTTCGGTACCCATTCCCGGAGTTCTTCATCGCTGTAGGTATAATCGTACCTTTCATAAGCGTGTTCATGCTGCCACCATTTTCGGGCATTACGCCCGTGAAAGCGGATGTAGCCGATTCCACTGGTAACTACGGCGACAGGGGGAATCAGCCCGGCGAGGTGGGGTTCATCAACGGCGCAAAAACCGATATCGAGACGCCGGAGCAAGCTGAATACGGAATCCTGCAACCAGCCAGAGTGCCGGAACTCAATAACCAGGGGCAAACCGTGCAGGTTTTCCCTCAATGCTGCCAGGTAATCAATATTCCTCTCGTCGGACTTGAAAGAGTAGGGGAACTGGACCAGGACACAGCCTAATTTACCGGCCTCAAGGAGGGGCTTGAGTGAGTTCTTGAAGTCGCCGAAGACCGACTCGTCATTTCTCTCGTGGGTGAGGCCTTTAAAGGCCTTAACAACAAAGAGAAAGTCCTTTCCCGCCCTTTTTATCATGGACAGATAAGTGGAATGCCGGGGGATAGTGTAAAAAGTGGAATTTATTTCACACGTGTTAAACTCCCCGGCATAATGGGTGAGCCAGTTCTGCTTCTGTAAATCCGGCGGGTAAAAGGGACCTACCCAATCATCGTAGCTGAAGCCGGACGTACCGAAATAAATCACTTTTTGAGTTTATCACAGTACCCGGACCGGGGCAAACCGATAACGCCCCGAAAATTAAATATGGAAGGTTGCTTTAGCTTCTGTGCCGTGCCCCGGGAACAAAAATCAGGATACTCAATAAGACCACGATAGATGTCAACCCGGCGGTTCCCACTGCAATGCTTCCTCCAAAAGCGGCAGCCAGCGACCCGAATATCATGCTGCCGGAAGGGCCAAGCCCGTTGGCTACTTCACGAAGGGACATCACCCTCCCTCTCACCTCGTCGGATATCATCATCTGGATGATAGTGTTGTTCAATGTCTGGAAGGTGGTGTTACAGCCGCCTACAATCACAAGGAGTGCAAACGACAACAAGTAAAAAGGTGAAAAAGCAAAAAGTATCAAAGCGATGCCCTGGGTAATGCCTCCCAGCAGTAATACCAGCCCCCTCCTCGGGAAATTTACCAGGTAGGCCAGCACCAGGGTGGCAATAATCGCCCCGGCTCCGGGTGCGGCATTCAGTAACCCGAACCGGAAAGGCCCTATGTACAGGATTTCCCTTGAAAAATACGGCAAAAGCCCTGTATAAGTATTAGTTACAAAGTAAGGTATTAGATAAAGGAGTATCTGTGTCAGCACACCACGGTTTTGACCGACGTACCGGAGTCCCTCGGTAAAATTCTGCACAGGGTGCCTTTTCCTGGCTTCCCCCGGAGTCTCCGGGGCATCAATAAAACTCAACCAGATTATGGCCAGTAAAGAGCCTACTGCCTTTAACCCAAGGACAGGGGTGGTCCCGGCGATAGAAATAATAAATCCTGCCAGAGGAGCGCCGATAATCCTCGAGGCCATTACCGAACCGCTGTCCAGGGTAATGGCATTGAGATAGTGTTCTTTGCCTACCAGGTTGGGCACCAGTGTGTGCCTGGCCGGATGGTTAAAGCTGGTAATCACACCTGTCAAACCGGCGGTAATCATTATGTGCCACCACCTTATCAGGTCGGTATAGACCAGCACTGCCAGGGTCCCGGAAAGCACAGTCGAACCCAATAAAGCATATATAAGCAGTTTTTTCCGGTTCATGCGGTCGGCAACGATACCGCCGATAGGAGCAAAGAATATCTGCGGAAGGTGGCGTAAAGAAACCATCAGGGTTGAAAGAAAAGGAGATTCTGTCATGCTGTAGAGTAGCCACAACAGGGCCGTGGTCTCCATCCACTCCCCCATGTGCTCCGTCCAGGAGCCCATCCACAAAAGACGGTAGTTCCTGTAAAGAATAATGGAAGTGAATGTACGGCCAAAGACACTGGGACGTTTTTCCGGTGTATTATCGGATGCCATAGTTAAGCACAGCCTCCTCTAACAGTCATTTATGAACTCCTGTAACCCTTTTTACTCAAAGTCCAAACATAAAACTTCAGCTTGGCGGTCAATAATACAGCAAACAAACGGCAATTACAAGGTGCCGCATTGACTTACAATAAAAGTTACCAAAAGGATAGTAGTTGCGTCAAAATTAAAGTTACCGAAGGAGGTAACAGTGACAAGACGCAGCATATTGGAATACGCGGAGGCACAAAGGGATCGATATTTTAGGGCATCGAAAGAAGGGAAGAGCAAGATGCTGGATGAATTTACCAGGGTTACAGGTTTTCATCGTAAGGCGGCCATCAGGCTATTGAATCGAGCAAGCCGGTCTGCCCCAGGCAAACGGCGAGGTAGGAAGCGTCAATACGGTTCAGGAGTGGCGGTTGTGGTCACAAAAGCTTGTTTTGTTACCTGCTGCACAATCTATCGAAGTGTGTGATACACGTCGCGAAGACAGTGCTGGAGCTTCGAATACTAGCAGAACTATAAACAAGAACTAAGGACGGCTCCGCTGAAGTGTCCGGTCTGAAAACGGTGGGATCAGGCGTTTCCTGACTACAATACTCTTCTGGCGGTCTTTGTTTTGCGGATCCTTTTCCACGAATATCGGCTTTCCGGTAAATGGGTCCACTTCCGTATAATACATTAGGCTGGAATAGGTAGATGGCGCCGGACAGAAAATCTGGACTTGCTCCGGGTTGATTTTGAGCTTCTCAGAGGTAAACTGTTTCAGCTTCTTCATATCATCATCGGTGCATCCAGGGTGGGCAGCAATAAAATAATAGGTAAGGAATTGCTCCTTGCCGGCACTTTGGGTCATTCGGTCGAACAATTCCTTGAACTGCAAGAGCTGAACTGTCCCGGTCTTCCCCATTCTGTTCAAAACGCCGTCTTCTGTGTGTTCCGGCGCAACCTTCATTTGGCCCGAAACGTGATGCTCGACCACTTCTTGAAGGTAACGATCGCAGTATTTCCTATCGCTTAGCAGCAGATCGTAGCGAATCCCCGAAGCCACAAATACCTTTTTTACTCCCTTGATACTCCGGATGTTTCTTAGAAGCTCTACCTGTGGCCGATGTTTGGCCTTGATTGAAGGACAAACCTGCGGATATAGACAGCGCCTATCCTGGCAAATTCCTTGACGAAGCTTAATCTCGCATTCAAAACCATACATGTTAGCTGTCGGGCCGCCAACATCCACGATATATCCCTTGAAATCGGGAAGGTTGGTGATTTGCCTTGCTTCAGCCAGGATGGACTCCTGACTTCGCCACTGGACTGTTCGCCCCTCATGCACGGTAATTGCGCAGAAATTGCACTCCCCGTAACAACCCCGGTGGGTTGAAATTGAAAACTTGATAGTTTCCAACGCCTTTACTTTTCCTTGCCGCTCATAGTAAGGATGCTGCGCACGTTCGAAATCAAGGGCATATACGGCATCCAGTTCTTCCTGGGTAAGAGGCATACCTGGCGGATTATGAACCAGGTACCGTGTGCCGTGTTTTTGACATAGACCTACCGCGGTGAGGGGGTCGTTGTTCCGATAAAAAGTATGGAACATGTCGATCAGAGCCTGATTATCTTTTTTCACCGTCTCAAAGGGCGGAAGTTCCAGATATTCCGCTCCCTTTTGTCGGGCATCACATTCGCTCGCAATGTAACACAGCCCTCGAATATCCCGCACATCGGCTCCTTCTTTCAGCGCAGCGGCGAGCTGTATGACCGATTTCTCCGCCATTCCATAAAGCAGGTAATCCGCCTTGGCATCGAACAGTATGGATGAACGGACGCGGTCAGACCAGAAGTCATAATGGGCAATGCGCCTCAAGCTGGCCTCAATACCTCCAAGCACGATCGGCCTCGTATTCTTGAAGTAGCGCCTGATCATATTGGTATAGACTATCACTGCTCGATCAGGGCGACACCTGTTGATTCCCCCGGGGGTGTAGTCATCGGTCTTCCTTCTTCTCTTCAGCGATGTATAGTTGGCTATCATGGAGTCAACGCTGCCACCCGATACCCCCCAAAACAGCCCAGGTTCTCCCAAGCGGCGGATGTCCATATCAGAGCGAATATCCGGCTGGGCAATGACCCCAACCCGGTAGCCGGCGCGGCTGAGTACTTTCCCGATAACCGCAACTCCGATATAGGGGCTATCGATATAACTATCTCCTGTTACCAGGATGATATCCAACTGGTCCCATCCCAAACGGTTCAGTTCTTCGCGTGTCGTAGGTAGAAACATAATCTCGTATCCTATTGCTGCCCATTAATTATACACTCCAATAACACTTTTATGAATGGATTGTGCTTATGCAGGTCATTAGTGACACTTTGGTTCTTTCTTGGCAATGTTCCAATAGGGAGCCGCCTTGCACGCGGTTATCATGCAGCGGAATCGGCGACACCAGAAGGGTTTGTTTTCTAAATCACCGTCATCAAGTCTAATGTCGCCCCGCAGGAGGGCCGTACACAAAAGGACGTTTTGTTAGCTTTAGGTCACATTAGGTTGGAGTGTATAAGGATTACTTTTAGATAAATTGTGCAGAATACTTTACACTCGATTGTTAACAATGTCCTTAACAGGCACAATCGTATCGTATTTATCCAGCCACAATAATCACCCATTTCCACGAAGTTTGCCAACAAAATCCTTATTTTGTGGGCACAACAGTTGTAACGCCTAATACTCCGTTTGGAGGTAAATATTGAGGCTAAATTGTAAGGGCAAAAGACAGCTCAAAAGTTCTGCCTATGGTCACCCCAGCTCCACCAAACAGTTCCAAAATAGGCTGGTCATGGGATTGTAGTATCCCAGGAGTGTGAAGTCCGAGGAGAGCTTGAAACAATATCATTAGCTGGTGGAAAAGCATTCAACTATAAAGTTAGCTGAGGCGCTTAATACTTTTGCCAACCTTTACCTTGCCTGAGTCCACGCACATAAGCTGCCTGTCCGGCATGCAGCATAGCATCATCCATAATGCTAATTAACCGTACTCCAACAGTGGGCAACGGCTGAAACCTTGGCTCATTTAACTCCCGTTCAAGGTCAGTTTCAGATAAAGTTAAAAAATAGGTCTTCGACCGCTCCACCACTGCACGATTGTAATCCAGTAATATCTGGATACTTGGAGATTTGAATGCCGCAATCTGTTCAGAAGTATCACCAAATCCGACATCTTTAGGGTCAGCCGGCCGATTGAACCTGGAATGCCATTTCTCCTTGACCCACAATTGATCTCACCCATTAGAGATGCTATTTGAGCATCATGTTGACGGGTCAGGTGCCATACCAGCCAACCTATACTGTTACAGTCATCACGAGGTTGCCAGTCCAGGTCATCTTGAGTTAATCCGTCAAGTACGTGTTTAAGTAATTCAGGCACACGTCCGTAACTATCGGATAACAAATCATTTAATTTTATTTAAGCCTCCATGCCTGCTGTAAGCTAAAAAAGTCTGCTGACGGTACTATTTTGGATGGTTGCCTAACCAGTGTCTGTATTATATTTCAGCTCCAGTAATTGTCAAATATTAGGAAGGACAGCACAGGTCTCGATTGATATTTTCCCGGTTAAGCTGAACATCAACAGGAAGCTCAACGGGAATTTGATTAACCGGTCGCTGTCTGTTAGTATGACTTGGTGCATTAAGTAAGTGACCGTTTGCTTACTCAAAGAATCTTTAAGGAGGAACCGAAATGTCTACACTACTTGTGATGGGTATCATTGCCGTAATTATTGGTATATACATTACGCAGACAAACAAGGGAAGAACAGAAGACCCTAGAACCCTACTTGGGGGAAAGGTTGCCACCATTCTCGGGGTCATCATTATCTTTCTCAGCATAGTTGCCGGCTCCTTTACGACTATCCCCGCCGGTTATCGCGGGGTGGTCATCCGGTTTAGTGCGGTGACCGGGACAATTCTGGAGGAGGGTCTACGGACCAAGGTTCCGTTCTTGGATTCGGTGGTAAAAATGTCAGTTCAGACCGAGAAATATGAAACCGCTGCTGCCTCGGCATCCCTCGACCTTCAAGACGTCAGCACTACCATTGCCCTCAACTGGCGTTTGGAACCAAGCATGGCCGGCGAGATTTACAGGACACTGGGACTGGGGTTTATCGAAAGGATCGCCGCTCCAGCCGTCCAGGAGACCATCAAGCAGGTCACCGCAAGATACAACGCAGAAGACCTTATTCTGAAACGTGAACAGGTCAAAGGTGAAATCCAGAATAACCTGTCAACTCGACTCCTGGAGCGTGGCATCATCACTGAGACCGTATCAATAACGGAGTTCAAATTCAGCACTACGTTCATTGCCGCTATCGAAGCCAAAGTTGCGGCAGAGCAGGCTGTAAGTGAGGCAAGGAACAAGCTGTTGCGGGTAAGGGTTGAGGCTGAGCAGAGAGAAGCCGAGGCCACTGGAGAGGCGAACGCCCGAATAGCCAAAGCGAAAGGTGAAGCCGAGTACATTCGCGTTGTCACTGACGCTCAGGTTGCCGCCAACAACGCTATTTCCAAATCTTTAACACCTGAAGTTTTGCAGTATATCTTGCTCGA
>JAUYHV010000267.1 GCA_030689845.1 Dehalococcoidia bacterium | reverse complement strand
TGGAAAATAGAATTGAATGAAAGAGAAAATCCAGAATGGACAGACTTGTACAAAGATATTTTATAGAATTCTGGATTCCGACTTTCGTCGGAATGGAAACTTTCGTTTGATTGGACAGAGTAAGGATGAGTTTACCCCCTTGAGATGAAAAAGAGCCAAAATATTCAATATCGGCTGGCACTTCCTTGACACTGTACCGCATGCATTCTAAAATTAGGCGCCTGTAAATCACTTTGGTTATTTTAACAGCGGAGGATTGTGACAGGGGTAGGGAAATAAATTATATAAAGGAGAGAGAGTGGCGTACTTCAAAGACCTAAGAGAGCACATTCAGGGACTGGAAAAAGCAGGGAAACTGATACGTATTCCCTGGGAGATTAACAAGGACACTGAAATGCATCCTTTAATGAGGCTGCAATTCAGGGGCCTGCCGGAGGAGGAACGGAAGGCTTTTTTATTTGAAAATATTGTCGATAACCGCGGGCGGAAATTCGATATTCCTGTTGTCTGCTGCACTTTTGGAGCTTCCAGGGAAATTTATGCCCTGGGCCTGCAGTGCAAGCCGGAAGAAATCGGTGAAAAGTGGACCCAGGCGCAGCTAAACCCCATAAAGACGAAAACGGTTGCCAGCGGCCCGGTCCAGGAGGAAGTTCACGTTGGGGATACTCTAATGGAGCACGGCGCTCTCGATGAGTTCCCGATTCCCATTTCCACCCCGGGCTATGATCCTGCTCCCTTTATGAGTTCTCCTTTTTTAGTCACCAAGGATCCGGAAACGGGTATACCCAACGTCGGCACCTACCGCATACATGTTAAATCGCCCACGCGGACCGGGGCAAATTTCGCCCCTATGATGCAGAAGGATGCGGGCAGGAACTGGCTGAAATGCAGGGAAATGGGTATTCCCATGGAAGCTGCCATCGTCATCGGGGCGGCCCCCAACATTGGATATGTTTCCGTAGCTAAATTTCCTTACGAGGTCAACGAACTTGAGGTAGCGGGCGGCCTGGCGGGAGAACCGGTGGAGGTGGTCAAGTGCAAGACCGTCGATCTCGAAGTCCCCGCCCATGCGGAGATAGTCGTTGAAGGCATAATAAGCACCGCGGAGATAGAACCGGAAGCCCCCTTCGGTGAAGCCGCTGGCTATATAGGTGTCAGGGACATGGGAGCGTTTATGAATGTGACCTGCATCACCCACAGGAAAAAACCTATATGGCAGGCCTTTTTAAGCCAGTTCCCTCCCAGCGAAAGCAGCAAAATCAGGCAAATAGGCTATGAGAATGCCATTTTTAAACGTTTGAAATACGACATGAAGCTGACCACCGTCCAGGCGCTGGCATGCCATGAATCGTGCGGCAGCGTCGGGTTGTTTGTTATCCAGTTCAAGGACCCCAAACAGGAAGAGGTATGGCAGGCCCTGGAGACGGTGGGAAGGACCGAAGGGTACACTAAGCTGGTCGTGGCTGTTGACCACGATATTAACCCCTGGGATGCCGATGCAGTTAACTGGGCCATTGCCCTGCGCATGCAGCCCCACCGGGACACGAAGATAATAAACCACAGGCTTTCAGCCCAGGACCATTCCGGGATTCCTCCGGGAGAGCCCATTCGCGACCCCAGCCTGAAAGTGGAAATAGAAGGTTCGCGGCTTCTCATCGATGCCACCATGAAGTGGCCCTATCCCCCGGTTTCCCTGCCCAAGAAGGAATTCATGGAGCATGCCATTGAACTCTGGGAAAAAGCCGGCCTGCCCGCTTTGAAGCTGAAAGACCCCTGGTGGGGGTATAACCTTGGCTACTGGACCGAGGAAAACGAGGAAGAGGCTGCGCTGGCACTGAAGGGCGTATACTATAAAACCGGCGAGAAACTGGCAACACGGCGGAAACCCAGCCAGGAAAAATAAACGGTGTACTTTCGGATACCAGGGTCGGGGAGAATCACGAGGCGCTCAGGTACCTTTGTGAAAACTCCCTCTCTGAAAGTGTTCCATGACGTTTGAAAACCTTGTCGCGGTACTTCTCGTAGCGGCTTCGCCGATAGCCGAGCTCAGGGCGGCGGTGCCCATGGCGATTCACCTTTACCATTACCCGTTGCCGGCGGCGCTGCTGGTTTCCCTGGCCGGTAACCTGGTACCCATCCCGTTTATACTTCTCCTTCTGAAGCCTTTACCCCGGCTGGCGGAAAAAATAAAACCCCTGCGC
>JAUYHV010000266.1 GCA_030689845.1 Dehalococcoidia bacterium | reverse complement strand
CTGCTCCGCCCAAGGTATCAGCACCTTATCGGTGGGTATCACTATCTCCCGCGGTCCTGACCGGTTGCACTGCATCAAAATGGTCAGTTGTAGTTCAGTTGGCGACGGACCATCCCTGCACAAGCCACAGCTCTGTGCAGTCAGAATATATTTGCGAATTGTATTGCGGGATATGCCGGTGGACCGGGTTATTTCACGGATGCGCCGACCGGCTTGCCACTGACGAATTACTTCTGCTATCTCCACTCGGGAAACCTCCTTGTATGCCATTGCCGCTCCTCTTTTCCTTTTTGCGACAATGGTAACTAATTTATTTCCCGGGTGGGTCAAAGATACCGGTTAGGTGGGTCAATGATGGTGGTTATTTCCTGTTTTTGTGGGTCAATGTTCGCGGTTTTTTACAAAATAACTGGCAGCGGCTGGAATTGAACCAGCGACCAAGGGCTTATGAGTCCCCTGCTCTTCCTCTGAGCTACGCTGCCGTTACAGGGAAAAATTTAACACGACAGCAGAGTGGTTGTCAATTTGAATTCCTTTGGGTCTGATGCGCGTGTAGCCAGACTAAATCAGGGGCAGCCGGGTTTTCATTATATGTGTTTACTAACGGATGTCGGGCGTGGAATGTTAGTATTGTCCTGGCATTCCGCGAAACGCAGATAAATCCCCCTTAATCCCCCTTTTTCAAAGGGGGATTAAGGGGGATTTAAAAGTTATTTTGCGAGTTTCGCCGGAATGGCAGTTTATAGAAGGCTATTTTCGGAGGAAGCTCATTGTCCGTAAAAGTTTGACCGCCTGTGAAAATTTGATATAATATAACACAATATGCGCATATAAGGATGTTTTTAATGAAGGAATTAATAAAGGCTTTTAAATCTCTCTCTGATGAAACAAGACTGAGGACGCTGAATGTGTTGCTGGAGAAGGAGTGCTGTGTCTGTGAAGTTATGCAGGCGCTGGGCATATCCCAGACCAGGGCGTCGCGCAGCCTTATGATCCTGCACCAGGCGGGTTTTTTGCGGCTGAGGAAAGAAGGGCTGTGGTCACTTTATTCCATCGACAAAAGGGAAATGAAAAAATTCTATCCTCTCCTGGTTAAAGCAATGAAGCAGGGGCTTGCCGGCAGCATAGTATCCGACAGCGACAGGGAACGTTTAAAGGGCGCAAAAAGAACAGGTCCCGGCTGCGGAAGGGGCGTCAAGAAAGGAGCTGATTAATGGCCGGGCTGCAAAAAGGAAAACTCTCGTTTCTGGACCGTTTTCTTACCCTGTGGATATTCCTGGCGATGGGATTGGGTGTGGGGTTGGGATATTCGATACAGGGCATAGCTGACTATATCGCCTACTTCCAGGTGGGCACGACTTCTATCCCCATTGCTGCCGGGTTGATATTGATGATGTACCCGCCGCTGGCGAAGGTTAGATATGAGAAACTGGGCCAGGTTTTCCGCAACTGGCGGGTGCTCGGATTGTCCCTGGTGCAAAACTGGCTTATCGGACCGGTATTGATGTTTCTGCTGGCTGTCATATTCCTAAGGGATTATCCGGAGTATATGATAGGCCTGATCATGATTGGCCTGGCAAGGTGCATTGCCATGGTAATAGTATGGAATGACCTGGCCCGGGGAGACACGGAGTATGCTGCCGGCCTGGTAGCTTTTAATTCCGTTTTTCAGATGGTATTTTACTCCCTTTATGCTTATATTTTTATCACGGTAGTTCCGGAGTGGTTCGGACTGAAAGGTTTTGAAGTTCATATCACCATCAGGGAGATAGCCGGAAGCGTATTCATATACCTGGGAATACCATTTTTTGGCGGAATGATTACACGCTTTTTATTAGTTAAAGCCCGGGGTAAGGAGTGGTACGAACAACGGTTTATTCCCAGGATCAGCCCGATAACATTTGTTGCCCTGCTGTTCACCATAGTTATTATGTTTTCTTTAAAGGGCGGGATAATTATCGAACTACCGCTGGATGTAGTGCGCATTGCCATACCTTTACTTATCTATTTTGTGGTCATGTTCTTTGCTTCGTTTTACATGGGAAAGGCGGTTAATGCAGGGTATCCAATTACGACTACTATCGCTTTTACCGCGGCAAGCAACAATTTCGAACTGGCGATTGCTGTCACTGTCGCTGTCTTCGGGATCGACTCCGGGCAGGCTTTTGCCGCTGTCATAGGTCCGCTGGTGGAGGTGCCGGTGCTCATCAGTCTTGTTAATGCCGCTTTTTATCTCAGGAGAAGACATTTCCAGGGGTGACGGCTAAAAACCTTGCATTTCCCTTTCTTGAAGATTACGGCGCCTCGCTACAATAAACATTACCGCAGCAATCACAAAACCAGGCTTCACTTAATGCGGGGGAAGGTATGATGAATCTTGCATTTAAGGGTAAATTGTGTTAAATTTAATCTCAAAATCAACCGAGGTAAAACACTATGGTGGAGGCCCTCAAAGAAATATTCTCTGCCTATGAGGGGGAAAAGGGGGCGGTCATTCCCATCCTGCAAAAGGTCCAGGCAAAACTTGGATTTCTTTCTCCAGAAGCTATCGGTGACATCGCATCTTTCTTAGACACCTCCTCGAACGAGATATTCGGAGTCGCAACTTTCTACTCCCAGTTCAGATTCACCCGACCGGGTAGACATACGGTACATGTGTGCCTCGGAACGGCCTGTCACGTAAAAGGGGGAGGGACGATTTTGGAAACGGTTGAGAAAGAAATAGGTGTGGAGGCCGGAGGAACAACTGGAGACTATAAATTCAGCCTTGAGAGAGTCGCCTGCTTTGGTTCCTGTGCCCTGGCCCCCGTTGTGGTAATCGATAAGGACGTCTTCGGCCGGGTAACGACTTCGAAGATAAAAGAAACACTGAAAAATTATGATTAAGCCGCGCCCTCATTGCGGTTTTAGTCACGGCAAAACTCATAATTGCAGCAAGACATAGCGAGGTATCATTTTGACTTTTGAAGATATCCGTGCAGCGGCAATAAATGAATGGGACTCCCTGGAGAAAAGCGATCAGGTAAGGATATATCTGGGTTCGGCTACATGCGGCAGGGCGGCAGGGGCGAAAACCATAAGCGATGAACTGGAGGAGGAGCTTCAGAAGCGTAATATTTCAGCCGTTATTACCCAGGTTGGTTGCATAGGAAGCTGTTATCTGGAACCCCTGGTGGATATTACAAAACCGGGTAAGCCAAGAATAAGTTACGGTAACATGACTCCAAAGAAGATGGTTGAACTGGTAGATGATTATATAGTCAACGATAATCCCCGGCCTGATCTTGCCCTGGGTTCAATTGGGGAGGGCAGTGTGGAAGGGATTACCGACTTTTTTCAAACCCCCATGTTAAAATCCCAGGTTCGTATCATATTGAGGAATTGCGGGTTTATCGACCCGGAAAAGATAAATCATTACATTGCCCGGGGAGGATACAGCGGTCTGGTGAGGACTTTGACCATGACTCCCGATCAGGTTATAGAGGAGTTGAAAAAGTCAGGACTGCGGGGCCGTGGCGGGGCGGGATTCCCCACCGGACAAAAATGGGAATTCTGCCAGCGGGCGCCGGGGAACGAAAAATATATTATCTGTAATGCCGATGAAGGAGACCCGGGCGCTTTCATGAACAGGTCTCTTCTGGAAGGCGACCCTCACTCCGTGTTGGAGGGAATGGTTATCGGGTCTCATGCCATCGGGGCTTCCCAGGGATATATTTATTGCAGGGCTGAATATCCCCTGGCAATTGAGCGGTTAAAGATTGCGACTGACCAGATGAGGAAGTATGGGTTTCTGGGGAAAAACATTATGGGAACCGGCCACAATTTCGAAATCGTTATTAAAGAGGGAGCAGGGGCTTTTGTATGCGGTGAGGAGACGGCCCTGATGGCATCCATTGAAGGGAAAAGGGGCATGCCCCGGCCCAGGCCTCCTTTCCCCGCTATTGCCGGACTCTGGGGAAAGCCGACTAATATAAATAACGTTGAGACATGGGCTGCTGCCGCAGTTATCATGCAAAGGGGTTGGGAATGGTACAGTCAATTCGGCACGGAGAAAAGCAAAGGCACCAAGACTTTTGCCCTCGTAGGTAAAATTGAAAGAACAGGCCTGATTGAAGTACCCCTCGGGATGACTTTGAGGTCTATCATTTATGACATCGGGGGAGGTGTCCTCGATGGTAAAGAATTTAAGGCGGCCCAAACAGGAGGGCCATCGGGAGGTTGTTTACCCCAGAGCAATCTTGACAGCCCTGTAGACTATGAATCCCTGGCGGCTGCCGGTTCGATTATGGGTTCCGGCGGCATGATTGTGATGGATGAAAATACCTGTCCCGTGGATATCGCACGATATTTTATTAGCTTTACACAGGGAGAGTCCTGCGGCAAATGTGTTCCCTGCAGGCTGGGCACCAGACAGATGCAGAAGATATTGCAGAGGATTTGTAACGGTAACGGGGAGCAAGGAGACATAGAAAAACTTCAAAAAATCGGGGAGACGGTTAAAACGGGATCCCTTTGCGGGCTCGGACAAACAGCCCCCAATCCTGTGTTAACAACGATTCGTTATTTCCGTGATGACTACGAAGCCCATATACATGACAAGAAATGTCCATCTTTAACCTGTAAAGATTTGATAAGGTTCTATATCCTGCCGGATAAATGCCAGGCCTGCTTGATTTGTCTCCGGAATTGCCCGGCTGAAGCTATTCTCGGTGGAAAGAGAATGATCCACGTAATAGACCAGGATAAGTGCACGAAGTGCGGCACCTGTTTTGATGTATGCCCGAAAAAGTTTGATGCGGTTGTAAGGGTAACAGGAGAAAAATTAGACGTGCCTGATGAACCTGTCCCCATGCTGGCAGGTAAGGCTTAGCCGATAAATATAAAGCGCCGTATTACCATGACGACATAACGGAAATAAGATAATTATTAAAGGCCCCGGAGGTTAATGAAGGAAAAGATAACCGAAATATTTACAAAATTCACTGATGAAAGGGATAATCTGATACCCTTGCTTCAGAAGATACAGGAAGAACTTGGCTACTTGCCAGAGGAAAGCTTAAAGGAAGTAGCCAAATTTTTACATATACCTGAGAGTGAAGTTTTTGGGGTCGGGACATTTTATTCGCAGTTTAAATTGAAACCCGGCGGTAAAAAAACCGTAGTGGTATGCCGGGGCACGGCCTGCCACGTAAAAGGTGGAGCCAGGATTCAAAAGGACATAGAAAAAATGCTGGGAGTAGCGCCGGGGGAAACGACACCGGACATGGAATATACCCTGGAAACCGTAGCCTGTATCGGAGCTTGTGCCCTGGCCCCCAATGTAGTTGTGGACAAGGAAATCTTTGGACAGGTTAATGCCAGGAAGATAAAAGAGATGTTTGCCCCGGCGGAGACGGGGACAACACAGGACTAAGTCATGGTAAGTACCCAAACTCGATCTGTTTCCACACGTAAAGCCCAGGTGTGCCGCGGTCCGGGCTGTGAGTTAGGAAAGTCGGCTTACATAATGGAGGCACTTAAACACGAAGTCGAACGCCTTGGCATTAAGGATATGGTAGTGGATTACGTGGGATGTCACGGTTTTTGCCAGCAGGGTCCCATAATCGATATCTCCCCGGAGGGTATATTTTACACCCATGTAACTGTTGACGACGTGGCGGAGATTGCCAGTTCCCACTTGAAAGATAACAAACCGGTCGAAAGGCTTTTTTACAGGGACCCCGCAACCGGTAAAGCCATTCCCTATTATAAGGACATACCTTTTTACAGCAGGCAAAAGAGGATCGTGCTGCGTAACTGCGGCCATATCAACCCGGAGCGGATTGAGGACTACCTGGCAGTTGGCGGGTACCAGGCGTTGAAAAAAGCGCTCACCTCGATGAGTCCTGATGAGGTTATTGCCGAGATTAAAAAATCGGGACTGAGGGGCAGAGGAGGTGCGGGTTTTCCTACGGGTTTAAAGTGGGAGTTGTGCCGTAAGTCTCCCGGCAATGAAAAATGCATGATTTGCAATGCCGATGAGGGTGACCCCGGGGCTTTTATGGACCGCAGTATTTTAGAGGGAGATCCTCATGCCGTCCTGGAAGGCATCGTTATTGCAGGTTATGCTATTGGAGCTCATGAAGGATATATCTATGTCAGGGCAGAATACCCTTTGGCGGTAAAACGGTTTAAACTTGCCATGGAAGCGGCTCTCGCCAAAGGGTACCTTGGAAAAAATATCTTCGGTACTGATTTTAGTTTCACGATGGATTTAAGGGAAGGCGCCGGGGCTTTTGTATGCGGTGAGGAAACTGCTCTCATGGCTTCCATAGAGGGTAAAAGGGGTGTGTCCCGGGCAAAGCCGCCGTTTCCAGCGCAGTCCGGCTTGTGGGGCAAGCCGACTACAATAAACAACGTTAAGACATGCGCCTTCGTTCCTCCTATTATTGCAAATGGCGCTGACTGGTTTTCCGAAATAGGTGTCGAGAAGAGCAAAGGAACGGCCATTTTTGCTTTAACAGGTAAAGTGGCTAACTGCGGCCTTGTTGAAGTTCCCATGGGAACTCCCTTAAGCGAAATAATATTTGAAATTGGGGGTGGCGTTCCAGGTGGAAAAAAGTTAAAAGCGGTACAAACCGGAGGTCCTTCCGGCGGGTGTATTCCCGTTAATCACCTGGAAACCCCGGTAGATTACGAGTCATTAACAGCCCTGGGTTCTATTATGGGTTCAGGCGGAATGGTGGTGATGGATGAGGACGACTGCATGGTGGACGTGGCCAGGTATTTTCTTTCATTCACCCAGGATGAATCCTGCGGTAAATGCGTGATGTGCCGCCTGGGGACTCTCCAGTTATATGTGATGTTACAGGACATCACCTCGGGGCGGGCATCGATGGACGATTTGGAACTTATTTCCGATTTGGCCGGGGCTGTTAAGGCAGGTTCTCTTTGCGGACTGGGGCAGACTGCCCCAAACCCGGTATTAACCACGCTAAAATATTTCCGCAATGAGTACGAAGCTCACATTAAACGGCACAGGTGTTTTGCTGCCGTTTGTAAAGGCCTGGTGATTGCTCCGTGCAGACATACCTGTCCGGCAGGTATAGATGTGCCCAAATACGTGCGTTTTATCGAATCCGGTAAATTCGGGGAAGCCGCGGCGACTATAAGGGAGAAGATACCCTTTCCTTTTGTCTGCGGCCTTGTGTGTGTTCATCCCTGTGAGTCGAAGTGCCGGCGCGGGCAACTGGATGAACCGATTGCCATAAGGGCTTTGAAGAGGATAGCAGCCGAAAAGGACGATGGGTTATGGAAAGAAAACAATAAAATAATGCCCTCCACAGGAAAAAAAGCTGCGGTGATCGGTTCAGGGCCGGCGGGACTTACTGTAGGGTATTACCTGGCAAAGAAAGGGCATTCAGTAACCATTTTTGAGGCGCTTCCCGAACCCGGGGGAATGATGCGTTACGGAATACCTGAATACAGGCTTCCCAGGAAGGTATTGAGCCGGGAAATTCAGGAAATAGCAAATGCAGGGGTGGAAATCAAGACGGAAACCAAAGTGGAATCGCTGGATATGCTCCAGAAAGAAGGCTACGAAGCGATATTTATCGCTGCCGGGTCGCATAAAGGAGCGAAACTTGGTATTCCGGGAGAAGAAGATTCAAAAGTGCTGGAAGGAGTGGACTTTCTGCGGGATTTGAACCTGGGCAAGGCCATAGACATTGGGGAAAAAGTTGGAATTATCGGGGGAGGTAATGTGGCTATCGATGCAGCGAGGGCCGCCCTTCGCCTTGGCGCCAAAAATGTGTCAATTATTTATCGCCGGAGCCGGTCGGAAATGCCGGCCAGCAGCGAAGAGATCGAAGAGGCTGAAAGCGAGGGAGTGCAATTTTTATTTCTTACCGCGCCGTCAGTTATCACTAAAGTTAACGGTAAGGTAAATCTTGAGTTTTTGCGCATGGCCCTGGGGAAACGCGATGCCAGCGGTCGGCCGCGGCCTGAACCAGTTAAGGGAAGCGAATATTCTGTTGAATTAGACACGGTGATAGCAGCCATCGGGCAAACATCCGATATTCCTCCGGGTTTTGACCTTAAATTAAACAGGAATGGTACTATCGAGGTTGACCCGGATACCCTTGAGACAAGCCGGAAAGGCGCTTTCGCCGGAGGCGATGTTGTCAGCGGCCCGGCTTCGGTGATTGAGGCGATTGCTACCGGGAGATTGGCTGCTTCGTCTATCGACAGATATTTGGGTGGAACAGGTGATATGGAGGAAATCCTGGCTCCGCCTGAAACAGAACTGAAACCCCGTGAAGTGGAGGAAGGAGATAAAGGTAGACCACATATGGGGTTAAAAACCGTAAAGGAGAGAATCGGCTCCTTTGTCCAGGTTGAAGAAGGGTACACCCCGGAACAAGCCGTGGAAGAGGCAGGACGGTGCTTGAGGTGCGACCTTGAAGATTAAACTACGGGTGATTATCCTGTGACTACTATAACCCTGCAAATGGACGGCAAGGAGATTAAAGCCGCTCCAGGAGATACAGTTCTTAAGGCCTCTAAAAAGGCCGGGATTTATATCCCGACTCTCTGCGCTGACAAAGAACTCGAACCTTACGGCGGCTGCCGCCTTTGTGTCGTCGAAATAGAAGGTGTCAGGGGACAACCGACTGCCTGTACGACCCCTGTTGCCGAGGGTATGAAGGTACTGACACAGACACCTGCCGTTGAAAAGATAAGGCGGACGGCAATTGAGCTTATCATGTCGGACCACCCTGCGGACTGCCTGATTTGTGTTAAGAACCAGCGATGTGATTTACAGTCTGCCGCGGCTTATCTTGGTATTAACCAGTACAAGTTCAAACGAACCAGCAGGGCTGTAAACCCCGATACCAGCAATCCTTTTTTCGTCAGGGATTTGAATAAGTGTATCCTTTGCGCAAAATGCGTCAGGGTATGTGACGAAATCAGGGGAGTCGGAGCTATAGATGTGGCTTTCCGGGGATTTGGAAGCGTTATCGCCGCTTTTGGGAACCAACCGATTATCTCGTCAAACTGTATTTCCTGCGGGTCATGTGTTTCGAAATGTCCGGTTGGCGCATTATATTTAAAAAATGAAAAACGGCCCGATACAGAGATTGTAACCGTTTGCACTTATTGCGGAGTAGGATGCGGACTGTCCATTGGCGTAAGAGGAGGGCAAATCGCTCGGGTCCTGCCTGATCCTAATAGCGAGGTTAATAAAGGCCATTTATGTGTTAAAGGACACTTCGGAGTGACCGAGTTTGTACATCATAGCGAAAGATTGACTTCCCCTCTAATAAGGGTGGGGAACAATTTTATCAAGTCAACGTGGAATGAAGCCCTGGAACTGGTTGCGATGAAACTGGGTAAATATAAGGGGCCGGAGGTCGGTGTTATAAGTTCCTCGAAAGCCACAAATGAGGAAAATTACCTGGCCCAAAAGTTTGCAAGAGTGGCTTTAAATACAAATAACGTGGACCAGTGTGCCAGGTTGTGCGCAACACCAACTTTGGAGGCGTTGACCGCTGCTTTTGGCTGCGGAGCTATGACCAACCCCATAGGGGATATCAGCGGTGCCGGATGTGTTTTGGCCCTTGGAACAAATACAACGGTTTCTCACCCGGTCCTGGCCATGGAAATTTGGCGGGGCGTCCGGAGGGGTAGTAAGTTTATTGTGGTTAATCCGAAGGAAACTGAGTTGGCCAGGTGGGCCAGTTTGTGGCTTCAAAACAGGCCTGGCAGTGACGCTGCCCTGTTGATGGGGATAGCAAAAGTGATAGTTGGCGAAGGGTTGGAAGATAAAGAGTTCATTAAGGGAAAATGTGAAAATTACGAAGCCTTTAAAACTTCTCTGAATGAATATGACCTGGACTTTGTTGAGAATGTAAGTGGTATTTCAAAGGAAAAAATAACGCAGGCAGCCAGAATCTATGGCACGGTAAAACCAGCCAGCATCATATACGGCAGCGGTATCACCCAGCATATTTATGCCAGGGATAATGTCGAGGCGGCGGCCAACCTGGCGATGCTTACCGGGAATGTTGGAAAACCTTCCAGCGGAGTCAACCCGCTTTTCGGTCAAAATAATGTTCAAGGCGCATGTGATATGGGCGCGTTGCCTGACATGCTGCCCGGGTATCAAAATATAAATAAGGATGAAGCACGGGAAATATTTGATGCGGCATGGGAATGCCAGCTTGAGGGAACCCCGGGGCTGACGGTAACAGAGATGATGAAAGAGGCCGGGGAAAAGAAATTAAAAGCAATGTATATAATCGGGGAAAATCCGGTAATAAGCGAACCTGACAGCCAACATGTAATCGAAGCATTGAAGAAGCTGGAATTCCTGGTCGTACAGGATTTATTTCTTACGGACACAGCCAGGTTGGCCCATGTGGTATTGCCTGCGGCTTCTTTTGCCGAAAAAGACGGCACTTTTACTAACACGGAAAGGCGCGTGCAACTGGTTCGAAAAGTTATCGAACCCGTTGGGGATTCCCATCCGGATTGGTGGATTCTGTGCCAGCTGGCAAGGAGGATGGAAACAAAAGGGTTTGAATTTGCCAATCCTTCCCAAATCATGGAAGAAATTGCCGGCCTGATTGGGGAATATGCCGGAATAAGTCACTCGCGACTCGGCAGCGGGGGTATACAATGGCCCTGTCCGGACAAGGAACACAAAGGTACTCCTATACTCCATGAGAATGGTTTTATAAGGGGTAAAGGACGTTTTACACCAGTTGAATACAGGGAACCACGGGAAAAACCGGATGCTGAATATCCGTTAATACTAACGACGGAGAGAAACAGGTATCATTACCAAACAGGCACTATGACCAGGCGTGTAACCGGAATGGACATGCTAAAGCACGAGGAATACTTGAGTATCAGCAAAACCGATGCCGAGAGGGCCGGTATTGCCGGCGGGGAGGTAGTGAAAGTGGTTTCCAGACGCGGAGAATTGAAGGTAAAAGCCAAAATTTCGGACGACACCCCGGAAGGCATTGTTGCCATGAGTTTTCATTTCCCCGGGACTCCGACCAACGTCCTGACCGATTCCTTTACCGAACCTTCGATGCGGACTCCGGAATTGAAACTAACGGCTGTAAAAGTAGTTAAACTGTGATAAATAAGACCGGTTATATGGATATTCTGGTATAATTTTAAAGGGCACAAATTTGGAAACCTTAAATTTATCCATTGATGGCAAGGAAGTAAAGGCAAAACAGGGTTCCACTGTTCTTGCGGCAGCCCTGGATAACGAAATATACATACCCAGCCTTTGTTTTCATCCCCATCTTTCGGCAACAGGAGGATGCCGGTTATGTGTTGTGGAGATTGAAGGTTATAAAGATTATGTCCCATCTTGCACCATTTCCGCAACAGATAGTATGGTTGTCAGGACCTCCACTCCACAACTCCTACAGCTTCGCAGAGAGGCTTTAAACCCTATTCTCTCCCAGCACCCGTGCGCTTGCCTGATGTGCTGGCGTCAAAAAAAATGCGGCCCCGACGATATTTGCTTGAGAAACGTAGCGGTTACCGACAGATGTGTAACGTGCCCCAGAAATTATAATTGTGAATTGCAGCAGGTCGTTTGCCATGTTAATAAAAACGATGTGAAAATTGAGTATTCATATCGAAATTTACCCATAGACGACAGTAATCCTTTTTTTGCCAGGGACCTGAACAGGTGCATTTTGTGCGGAAGGTGTTCCCGCGTATGTAATGAAATAAGGGGCATCGGGGCAGTAAATGTATACAACTGGGGTGGCGACAGCCTTAACGGGCCTTTCGGCAGCAAGCCCATATTCGATACCAATTGTATTTCCTGTGGAGCCTGCGTTTCCAGTTGCCCGGTCGGTGCTTTATATTTCAAGGATTCTCCAAAAGCCGAAACGGAAACAAAAACGACATGTACTTATTGTGGCGTAGGCTGCGGCCTGGTTTTGGGGACAAGGGAAAACAAAGTAATCAACGTTTATCCCGACAAAGAGAGTGAGGTAAATAAAGGTTACCTGTGTGTGAAGGGGCATTTTGCCATTAAGGAAATGGTCCATCATCCTGACAGGTTGACTGTACCGCTAATCAATTGTGGTGGCCAATTCAGCCCTGTAAACCTGGATGAAGCTTTGAATATCGTGGCTTCCAGGTTGAGGAATTACAGGAGCGACGAAGTAGCTGTTATAAGTTCTTCAAAATGCACGAACGAAGACAACTATGTCGCCCAGAAATTTGCCCGGGTTGTCCTGGGGACGAACAATGTGGACAACTGTGCCCGCCTCTGACATGCTCCAACTGTGGCTGGTCTAGCCACGACTTTCGGAAGCGGTGCAATGACTAACTCCATTGGCGAGATTGGCGATGCCGCCTGTATAATGGCAATAGGTACGAACACTACCACGTCTCACCCTGTCCTGGCGCTGGAATGCTGGAGGGCAGTGCGCCAGGGGAAACAACTAATAGTCATAAATCCCCGGGAGATAGACCTGGTTCGCTGGGCCACATTATGGTTGCGCAATAATCCAGGCAGCGATGTGGCTCTGATCATGGGAATGTGCAGGATTATTTTAGAGGAAGGGTTGGCTGACACGGAATTCATCTCTCAGCGCTGCGAAGGCTTTGAAGATTTTAAATCAAGTCTGTCCGAATTTAACCTGGATTTTGTAGAAAGTATCACGGGTATTAAAAGGGAGACGATTGTCAAAGCAGCTCGCATGTATGCTTCGTCCAAACCTGCGAGTATTCTTTACACTATGGGCATCACCCAGCATTCCCATGGAACAGATAATGTAATGGCGATAGCAAACCTGGCAATGTTGACAGGCAATATCGGGAAACCATCCAGTGGTGTGAATCCTCTGCGTGGACAGAACAACGTGCAGGGGGCTTGTGACATGGGAGCGCTTCCCGACGTTTTCCCCGGATATCAACGGGTAGCAACTCCGGAAGCCTTGACCAAGTTTGAAACCGCTTGGGGGTGCAGGTTAAATCCCGAACCGGGACTGACTTTAACAGAAATAATGGAAGCTGCCTACCATAAAAAAATAAAGGCAATGTATCTTATTGGAGAGAATCCCGTTCTCAGCGACCCAGATAGCAAGCACATACGAGCGGCACTTTCTAATCTTGAATTCTTCGCTGTTCAGGATATATTTTTAACCGAGACAGCGCGGCTGGCGCATATTGTTTTACCCGGCGTGAGTTTTGCCGAAAAGGACGGCACATTTACAAATACCGAGAGGCGTGTCCAGCGGGTGAGGAAAGCCGTGGAAGCCGCCGGTGAAGCGAAACCTGACTGGTGGCTCGTTTCCAGTATTGCCCGGAAGATGAATGCTAAAGGATTTGAATTTGAAACTGCCAGGGACGTGATGGATGAAATAGCAAAGGTAACACCGAGCTACGGGGGTATCAGCTATGAAAGACTGGAGAAAAAAGGCCTGCAATGGCCGTGTCCAGATAAAGAACATCCGGGGACTCCCATATTGCATAGCAAAACCTTCTCCCGGGGTAAGGGGTTTTTCAAAGCTTTATCCTACCGGCCTTCAAAAGAGTTGGCAGACAGCGATTATCCGCTTATTCTAACGACTGAACGCAGCCCATACCAGTATCATACCGGCACCATGACGCGCAAAGTATCCGGATTGAATAAGCTGCGGGCAAATGAACTACTTGAGATTAACCCTGCGGATGCAGAAAATCTGGGAATAAAGGACGGCGACCGGGTTATGGTTACCTCCCGCCGCGGAGAAGTCGAAACAGCGGCAAAGGTAACAAAAACATCTCCGCCAGGTGTTGTTTCGATGACATTTCATTTTTCCGAATCGCCTACCAATGTTTTAACTAACCCGGCCCTGGATCCCCTGGCAAAAACACCGGAACTGAAAGTGGCGGCGGTCAAGGTGGAAAAAGCCAGGACCGGCACTGGTTCGAATTAGGAATATTAAACCTGGGAGTTATTAAATGGAAACACTCATATTAACCATTGACGACAAACCTGTGAAAGCAAAAAGGGGTGCGACGGTACTGGAGGCTGCGCTGGATGCAGATATTTATATACCTACTTTGTGCTACCATCCTTTTTTGCCTTCTTTCGGGGGTTGCCGTATTTGTATCGTTGAAATAGACGGAATGAGGGGGAATCCTCCCTCATGTACCACCCCGGCGACGGATAAAATGGTTGTTCGCACTAAAACGCCTCAATTGCAGGCATTACGGCGCAATGTTCTTGAATTGACGTTCACGGAGCACCCCAGGGCATGCATCGAGTGCTGGCGGCGGGAGAGATGCGGACCTGATGATATTTGCCTGCGTAACGTGGATATTACAGAGAGATGTGTAACCTGCCCTAAAAACTATAAATGCGAACTGCAGAACGTGGCTGACTACCTGGGATTAAGGGAGATGAGTTTACCTTTTGAGTCAAGGGGTTTGCCTGTAATTCAAGACAATCCGTATTTCGACCGAAACTATAACCTGTGCATCCTGTGCGGGCGTTGTGTAAGGGGCTGCTGTGACGTCCGGAAAATAAACGCCATTGCTTTTACTTACAGAGGGAGCGAAGCTCTGGTGGGCACTGCCTTCAACCGCCCTCTCGATGAGGCAGGTTGTAAATACTGTTTTACCTGCGTGGAAGTCTGTCCAACCGGCGCTCTCGTTGATAAAGCTGCAGTATGGAATGATATTCCCGACTGGCAAGCTTATGTTGTTCCTTGTAGCGACGCTTGTCCGGCACGTATCGATATTCCAAGGTATGTCCGGCTTTGCGCCGAGAACGAACCGGGGGAGGCGCTGGCAGTAATCCGGGAAAAAGTTCCTTTCCCCCATACTCTGGGTTTGGTTTGTGTTCATTTTTGCGAGGAAGCCTGCCGCAGGGGACAGTTGAATGACCCGATTGCTATCAAAGAACTGAAACGGTTTGCTGCCGAAAACGACACCGGAATATGGCGCCAAAATTCAAAAATTGCAGGGGCGACAGGGGAAAAGGTAGCAGTTGTAGGAGCCGGACCAGCCGGTCTGACGGCGGCTTTTTACCTGGCAAAAAAGGGGCACACAGTTACGGTATTCGAAGCTTTGCCTGAACCAGGGGGTATGATGAGGGTAGGAATACCGGAATACAGGCTGCCGCGGAATATTCTTGCTTCGGAGATTGACGAGATCCGAAAGATTGGAGTAGACATAAAAACCAACAGCAGGGTTGAGTCCGTAGATGCCCTGCAAAAAGACGGTTTCAACGCAGTGTTCTTAGCTCCTGGCGCTCACAAGGGAATGAAGCTGGGAGTACCCGGTGAAGATATTCCCCAGGTGATAGATTGCGCAACTTTTTTAAGAGAAGTCAGCCTTGGTAAGCAGGTGGAAATAGGGAATAAGATCGTGGTAATAGGTGGGGGAAATGCCGCTATCGATGCTGCCAGGGTGGCCGTGCGCATCGGGGCAAAAGAAGTGGTAATGGCTTACCGCAGGACCAGAGCTGAGATGCCGGCAGCGCCTGAAGAAATTGACGGAGCTCTTGAGGAGGGGGTGAAAATAAATTTCCTCACCGCGCCTACAAAGGTGTTAACAGGTAACGGTGTAGTGCGCCTGGAATTGTTGAGGATGCGCTTGGGAAGTCCTGACGCCAGCGGGCGGCGCCGGCCCGAACCGATTCCCGGTAGTGAATACGTTGAGGAGTACGATACCATCATTGCAGCTATCGGCCAGGCTCCTGAAATACCGGCAGATTTCGGAGTAAAGACAGGCAGAGGTAATACTATTTCAGTAAATAAAGAGACTTTAGAGTCCTCCAGTCCTGGTGTTTTCGCCGGGGGGGATGCTGTCAGCGGTCCCGCATCTGTAATAGAAGCTATTGCTGCCGGACGCCAGGCGGCTACCGCTATCGACAAATACCTTGGGGGAGACGGAATAATAGACGAGGTACTTGCAACAGGAAAGCCAGTTAATCATATCCTGGGACGGGACGAAGGTTTTGCAAGCTGGCGGAGGTCCCACTTGAAGAGTATCTCGCTGGAAAAAAGGACTTCCACTTTTGAGCAAAGTGAAATAGGGTTTAG
>JAUYHV010000262.1 GCA_030689845.1 Dehalococcoidia bacterium | reverse complement strand
TAGACATACATTACGAAAGGAAAGAACAACTCCTGTTCCCTTTCCTCGAGAAATACGGTTTTATGGGGCCTTCCAAGGTGATGTGGGGCAAGGACAATGAGGTCAGAGACCTTATAAAAAAAGCTCTGACCGGCATCGAAGACGTGGTAACAAATGAGGCATTGGATAGTTATGTCAATAATTCTCTTGATATTGTGCTGGAAGAAGTCAACGGCATGATTTTCAAGGAGGAGAACATACTTTTTCCCGCCGCCCTGGAAAAACTGAACCCCGGTGATTGGGTGGACATCCTGAAGGAAAGCGATGATATCGGTTATATCTTTATCCGTAAACCCGCCGAAACCGAGGAGATGATAAAGGCTTTAAGCGGGACGTTGCTCGAAGAGCCGGCTGCCCGGGAGGGAACCATCACCCTGCCGACAGGCACATTTCAACCGGAAGAACTGATGTGCATATTAAATACGCTTCCTTTCGACCTGACTTTTGTGGATAAAGACGATACTGTCAGGTATTTCTCTGAAGGCAAGGACAGGGTTTTCCGCCGGACTAAGGCTGTAATCGGCAGAAAGGTCCAGAACTGCCATCCTCCCCAGAGCCTGGAGGTAGTGGAAAAAATAGTAGCTTCTTTTAAAGAAGGCAAAAAAGACTCCTATGATTTCTGGATAAATTTACAGGGGAGCCTGGTATATATAAGGTATTTCGCCCTGCGGGACAGGGACGGCCATTATCTGGGCACCGTAGAGGTTACCCAGGACATAGGAGACATCAAAAAAATTGAAGGCGAAAGAAGACTCATCGATGAAAGAGATTGACCTGAGCAAAAACGTTTATGAATTGACCGAGGCCTACCCTGAACTTACGGCTGTTTTAAAAGAACTCGGATTCCTCGGAATCGCTAACCCGGTGGTGCGCAAAACCATAGGGAGGATTACCACCATACCCCAGGGATGCGAGAAACAAAAGAAGGACCTGAACGAAGTGATAAAAAAGCTGGAAGAGTCAGGCTTTACCGTCAAACATTAGATATGCTCAAAGTTGGAATTAAACAGGCGTGGTCGCCACTTGGACAACTTTATTATGGTTCCTTCTCAAACTGAGTGGGTAAGAAATAATGAAGGTACATAGACGAAGACATATACGATGAAGGGTTCACCTGATGCGTCTTCTTTTACCCATTCCGACGAAAGTCGGAATGGAAACTATGCGAGTACCCGTGTATACCCCCATGCGCCCTTGGGCGGGTAGGTCTTATAATGTATATTGGATAGAGTAAGGATGAGTTTACCCACTTGAAATGAAAAAGAGCCTTTATTATTATTCATGAAGGACTGATTTATGTATAAATGTGGTTTTTGCGGCGCGGAATTTGTCACGGAGCAGGAATCCGCCGGGCATATGATGAAACATGTCTCGGAATTTTCCCAAAAACAGCAGGATATGATGATGCGCACATACCTCCTCATGGCTGCTTCACAGCTCACCCAGATATGTCTTATCAGCGGCAAGAAACCCGAAGATGCCATGGAGGTATTCGCCAGGCTCTTCGACCTGCTGGCCAAATGGCAGGGCAGCGGAAAAGGTAACGACGAATTTACGAAATGGCTTGACCAACAGTGGGAAAAATAGCCCGGAAATTTTTCCTGATTTCGCTGCCCCAACACGGCTGAAAACATTTTGTTACATTCAAATTGATGTCTAACCTGATAGCAAGAAAAACATGGCACCTCTGCGCCGGAATGGTTATCCCCATAGCAGCCCTTTTTGTGCCAAGAAACTTTTTACTGGTTTTTGTTGCCGTTGCCACGGCGGTAGCCCTTGCCGCTGAAACCGCGAGATTTTTTTCGCCGGCCCTTAACCATAGATTTACAGTTGCCTTCAAAAGGGTAATAAGACAACAGGAAATATCCCGCGTCACGGGAAGCACTTATATTCTCATTTCTTCTTTGCTGACTTTAATTATTTTCCCCAGGGATATAGCCATCCTGGCGCTGACTTTCCTGGCGGTTGGCGATTCCGTGGGCGCTGTTGTTGGTTTTACCTTCTCCGGCGAGCACCAGTCGTTCAAAAACTGGCAGAGCAGCCTGGCATGTTTCCTATCCAGCATCCTGGCCGGGCTAATTTTTATAATCTTCTTTATTGATATAAGTATTTTCGTGTTGATAGCAGGGGCATTGACGGCCACGATAGTGGAAGCATTGCCCCTGCCGGTTAACGACAATGTGACCATTCCGATTTTCTCCGCCCTGGCAATGAGCCTTTACGGGACTATCCTGTAGTTTTCGCTTTCCGTTGTTGCACGTTCGGGACCCGGCAGCAGTTCAAGAACATCAATTTCCGACAGGAGAACTTGTAAGCTGTGTTCAAGTCATATAGAATATTAAGATTAAATAATACTATCTTGAGGAAAAGAGACAAATGCCAATCTACGAATATAAATGCGAGGAATGCAGCTGTAAATTTGATTTGAAACAGAATTTTGACGCTGAACCCGTTGCCGCCTGCTCCAAATGCGGGGGGAAATCAAAACGTATCTTTCAATGTGTTCCGGTTATTTTTAAAGGGAGCGGGTTTTATATTACCGACAATAGAAAAAATAACGGTGACGGCGAAACACCTAAAAAACGCCCGTCAACGGAAACAGACAAGGCCCACGAGGGGTCCAAGGAATCCCAAGCGTCCAAGGATCCCGGAGCGTCCAAGAAACCCGAAACGTCCAAGGAATCCGGAGTATCCAAGGAACCGGCTGCGTCCCTTGCTAAGGAGACCAGCGGCGTATCTTCCAAATAAACTGATTTATATTGATTTTGAATCCCGGTAAAACCGGGAGAATATCCCGGCCCACGCAGGGCTTATGCCTGTCCCCGGTTGGCTGAAGTGCGGGTGAACATTTTAATATGCCGCCTTTTTCGTTGGCCTTACTTAGTAAAAACAGATAGAGATGTTACATTAACATCTCACAAATTCCCGGGGTAAAACATATCCGGGAAAGCGTATCCCCCGCCGGGAGTAAGTGGCCTTTCCATATCCGTATCCGGTCCGGGTGAAACCGGGCAGTTCAATTCCAGGAGTGGGACTAATTGAAAGCTCTCATTCAGAGGGTAAAGGAAGCCTCGGTAACGGTAGAAGGTGAAATAGTAGGAAATATTTCCTGCGGGCTGGTAGTATTTGTTGGAGTTGCCGCAAATGACGGGAATAAGGATGCCAGCATCCTTGTTGATAAAATTGTAAATATGCGGATTTTCCCGGACGGGGAAGGCAAATTCAATCTTTCAGCCCTTGAAACCCGGGCGGAACTCCTGCTGGTGAGCCAGTTCACCCTGCTGGCCGACACCAGGAAAGGGAGACGGCCCAGTTTCACGGACGCTGCCCCCCAGATCATGGCAGAGCAGTTGTTTTCTTTTTTTGTGACCCAGTCCCAAGCAACGGGGCTAAAGGTCGCAACAGGTCGATTTCAACAGCACATGCTGGTAAACATTCAAAATGACGGTCCGGTAACCCTGTTACTGGACAGCAGGACATGGACAGGCAAATAGGTAAGGAGTAGTGCTGCCAGGCAGCGTTTCCTGAAAACAAAGTTAAACCGAAAGGAGAGCACGGCTGATGACCACTGAGATTTTAGAAGATAAGGATCCCTGGGGAAAAGAAACTTCATACGATAAATGGGTTAAGTCGGAGGGAATACCCGTCATCGGGGGTTATTCGGTTGAAGATTTGAACACCATAAAACTTGGCCCCTGGAACAGAAAAGGTGGATTGGGAGCTTTCGTCAGGATGGAAGGAGCAGAAGAAACCAACGACTGCTATGTCTCGGAAATACCGCCGGGTTCAAATCAGAAACCCCAGAGGCACATGTTTGAAGAGTTGATTTATGTTCTGAAAGGACGTGGCGCTACCTCCGTCTGGGTAGATGGAGGCAAACCACAGACCTTTGAATGGCAGGAGGGCAGCCTTTTCTCGCCTCCCATGAACGTTTGGCACCAGCATTTTAACGGACAGGGAAATGCCCCGGCCAGGTACCTCGCCGTCACCAGCGCCCCCATGGTAATCAATCTGTTCCACAATACGGAGTTTGTTTTCGATAATCCTTTCGTTTTTAAGGACAGGTTTAACAGCGAAACCGACTATTTCGGCACGAAAGGAACTTTACACCGCGGCGTCGAGCATTTCTGGGAGAGCAATTTTATCCCCGACATGCGCCGCTTCCAGTTATATCCCTATGGGGTCCGGGGAGCAGGGGGTAGTAACTGTAAATTTATGCTGTCTGAAAATACCATGGTAGCCCACGTGTCTGAGTTTCCCGTGGGAACATATAAAAAGGGACACCGACACGGCCCCGGGGCCCACGTTGTCCTTATCGGCGGCACCGGTTATTCACTGATGTGGCTGGAAGGACAGCCCAAGATGAAAATAGACTGGCATGAGGGGAGCATGTTCGTTCCTCCCGATAAATGGTTTCACCAGCATTTTAATACAGGCGCCGAACCGGCGAAATACCTGGCTTTGAGGTGGGGAAGCAAGAAGTACAAAATGGGGAAAGAGTTCGGGACAAGGGAGGACATCAAAAAGGGAGGAGACCAGATAGAATATCAGGATGAAGACCCTGAAATCAGGGCTCTATTTGATAGCGAACTGGCCAAAAAGGGACTTAAGGCAAATATGCCGCCGGTTGGGAATAAAAAATAGACAATACGGTAGTGTAGTGTTTCACAAATGGCCTTACAATCTTTGTCATTCCGGGCTTGACCCGGAATCCAGTCTGTTGCTCTGGATTCCCGCTTTCGCGGGAATGACACCAATGGTACTGCAAATTGTAAAGAGATATTAGAGACACTACACTATCCATAATTGCCCGTCTAAAAAGAGATTCATTTA
>JAUYHV010000261.1 GCA_030689845.1 Dehalococcoidia bacterium | reverse complement strand
ACAATAAATTTCTTTCTTGACTTCAACTTTGTTTTTCCTCCTTTATAATTATGGTATAAAATCCCGAATATTGAATTCCTTTTATTATTCTGCCTATTTTGCCTCCCTTCCCCAGGGCTCCTCGCCTGTTTTTGATGATTTTACCTATTTTCCTGCTGCAGGAGAGACTTTTTTATTTTTTTACTTTTAAGGTACCTGGATATCCGGGTATCAAAATAAATTTATAGTCTCATGGTAATATGTTAGCACCTAACTATTAATATCCTGTTAAGACCATCCGAAAAGGGAAAATATCTTAATCCATTGCTATTTTCCGGAATTTATCCATAAATTTTATCTATTTTTACAAAAAACTATATAAAGTAGTTGACGTAAATGATAGAATATATAGTTGAAGGATGGGAATCAGGGAGATAGCGAAGTCCTAAAGGAATATAATTGTTCGCTGCCCCTATTGTCCTTGCCGGCGGTAAAAGCGCAAGATTCGGCCAGGACAAAATCACGCAAATAATTGCCGGCAAGACCCTCTTTGAAAGGGTTATTGTCCGGCTGGCTTCTTTTAGTGAAGAAATTATCGTGGTGCTGGCTCCCGGAGGTGACGTTCCACATCTTTCATCAGAAATACGAATAAGAAAGGTTTTTGATATTTTCCCAGGGAAAGGCTCTTTGGGGGGAGTTTATACAGGCTTGGTGTGTTCTCCCCACCATTATAACCTCTTCGCAGGCTGCGACATGCCCTTTTTAAATATCGAATTGCTCCGTTACATGGTAAACGAGTGCCGGGGCTACGACGTTGTTATCCCCAGGTCAGGCAAGAACGTGGAACCCCTGCATGCCATATATTCGAAGGACTGCATCCCGGTAATTGAAAAGTTGTGGGAAACGGGAAAAACCAAGGTCCTGGACATCCTGGAAATGACCAAAGTCAGGTACATCGAGGAAAAGGAACTGGATAAATTTGACCCCTCCCGCCTGAGCTTTTTGAATGTAAATACCCGGGAAGATTTAAACATGGCTGTCTCTCTTTTAGAAAACGGCGTAGAACCGGAATAGGAATAAAGTTATTCAAACATGATAAGTGTAGAAGAAGCAAAAGAAAAAATCCTCGGTTACGCCCACACACTGGGCACGGAGGAAAAATACATTCTCGAATGTCTCGACCAGGTCATAGCTGAAGATATTTACAGTCCTTACAATATTCCACCCATGGATAATTCGGCCATGGACGGCTTCGCCGTAAGGTTTGCGGACACCCGGGGTGCTGCCGAAAACTCGCCTGTTGTTTTAAAGGTTATAGAAGAGGTCCCAGCCGGATCCATTGCTAAAAAGGCTGTCGGGCCCGGAACGGCCACCCGCATCATGACCGGGGCGCCAGTGCCGCCGGGAGCGGATGCGGTAGTGCAGTTCGAACATACCGACGAGGTCCAGCGCAGTAAGTCTCCCGGGGGCGGCAAACCGGCAGAGATAGGTATTTTGAAAGAGGCCAGCGCCGGACTGAATATCCGCCAGGCAGGGGAGGATATAAAAAAAGGACAGCTGATTGTGGCAAAAGGTACGGTTTTGCGTCCTTCTGAAACAGGTGTTCTGGCCACGGCAGGTCTGGCCAGAGTAAAAGTCATAAGGCGTCCGGTAGTAGCTGTCCTTGCCACCGGGGACGAACTGGTTGACCTGGGCAATCCCCTTCCCCCCGGCAAGATACACAACAGCAATACTTTCAGCATTGCAGCTCTGGTGCAGCGCTACGGCGGTATCCCCAAAGTGTTGGGAATCGCCCGGGATAACGTGGAGGAACTGGCATCGCTGGTACGGGAAGGGCTCGACGCCGATATGCTTCTTACCTCCGGCGGTGTATCCGCCGGGGACTACGATATAGTCAAGGATGTTCTCGCCAGGGAAGGAGAGATTTCTTTCTGGACGGTACGCATGAAACCGGGCAAGCCGCTGGCTTTTGGCTTTTTTAAAGTAAAGGATGGGGATAAAGGAGTGCGCTTCGTTCCGCACCTGGGCTTCCCGGGCAATCCGGTCAGTGCCATGGTAAGTTTCGAGCTTTTTGCCCGGCCGGCGATATTGAAAATGATGGGCAAGACCCTCCTGGAGAAACCGTCAATAAAAGCTACCATTGAAAATAGCGTGGTTAACAGGGACGGCAGGCGTATTTACGTTAGAGTCGTCGTTACCAGAAAAGATGGAAAATATTATGCCAGCCTTACCGGGGAACAGGGTTCCGGGATTCTTACTTCCATGTCCATGGCGGACGGCCTGGCGGTAATTCCGGAAGATGCCCCGGAGGTCAAGGCTGGTGAAACGGTTACGGTACTCATGCTGGACTGGAATGAGTCCCGCCTGTAATTTGCTTATTTCAAAAAATAAAAGGAGAAGACTATAAATATCGTCTCTATTGTTGGAAAATCCCATTCGGGCAAAACTACCCTGATAGAAAAACTGCTGCCGGGGCTGAAGGAAGCAGGGTTCAGGGTGGCTACGGTAAAACACGTCATCAAGGACCTGGAAATGGACAAACCCGGAAAAGACAGCTGGCGCCTTGCCAGGTCAGGAGCCGACTCAGTATACGTGAGCACTCCCGATGGACTGTATATGCACCATCCTTTAAAGAGGGATATGAAACTGGAGGAGTTGCCCGGGTTGATCGGCCCTGGCTATGACCTGTTGCTGGCCGAAGGGTTCAAAGAAAGCCGGTTCCCAAAAATAGAAGTTCACCGTAAAGAAATTGGGGGGGACCTTCTCTTTCGCTCCCACCAACTGCTTGCAGCGGTAAGCGATGAACCCCTGCAGGAACCCGTACTTACATTTCCCTTGGATGCCGTTGAGGAGCTGGTCGACTTCATCATCGCCAATTTCCTTTCCGAACCTCGGGGGGAAGCGCGAGTTGAACTTTTCGTTAATGAAGTGCCTATCCAGTTGAACCCCTTTATGGTAAACATTCTGAACCGGAACCTGAGCGCCCTTGTCTCCGTGTTAAGAGGTGTCGGAGAGATAAACAGCATGAACCTTCACATCAAGAACTGGAAGAACATAGAGGCGCCATGATAATAGACGCTTCTAACTTCTCCTTCCAGTGTCCACCGCAGATTGCCCGGGCCAAGCGGGTGCTCATTAAGCCCGACGCGGCCTATTCCCGGCCCCATCCCGTCACAACAAGGCGCGAGGTGTTGGGAAAAATTATTTCGGGAATCAGGAAAGTCAGCGATACGGATATTATTTTATTGGAGGGCAGTAGCGAAGAAAAACCAATGTCGGAGATTTACCGCTCCCTCAGCTATGATTTTCCCCGGGTCCTCATGCTCGACGTTGATAACTGCAGTTACCTCGAGGTGGAAAATCCCCTTCTTCACCCCTTCGCAATACCCACTTTCTGGATTCCCAACATAATTCTTTCCTGTGATTACCTGATTACAGTCAGTTGTTTCAAGCTAGTGGGTGGCAACGGGCACTTCAGCATAATGAATCTCCTGGGGCTCCTGCCACAGGCGAAGTACAGCACCCCCTTCACGAAGGACAAAAGTGTCCTTCACTCCTACGAAATCCAGAGGTTGGTAGCCGATTTATATTTTACCTTGCCCTTCGACCTGGGCATAATCGATGCACAGAAAACCCTGATAAGCGAAGGAGACGCGGGCCAGGGTACGGAGGGTGAAGCGGGTAAAATAATTATTGGCGATCCTTACGAGGTGGATTCCGAGGCGTCGGAAATGGCGGGAGCAGATACAGAATACTTGAGGTTGATTAAAACGGGGCAGGCTGAACTGTAGCACAAATTCAAGAGCGTAAATATATATCTAGGGAAATTGAAATGAGCGCAAAAGAAAAAACTACTCAATACAATATAGATCTCGACTGGTTTGACAGGAAACGCATGTCTTTTGTAACCGTGGCGACCGAACGCATGTGTTCAGCCTGTCTGGAAAAACATCCCCCCGATGACAAGGGAAATCCCCAGAAAATTATCAAGATGATTTCCGACCATTGTCAGAAAGACGAAAACTATATTCATGACGAACAACCGGTTGCAGAAAGTATTTTTCGCGTTTTCCTTTCCAATAACAATAAACCGTTGACCATCGCGGATATTGTGGAAAAGCTCAACCAGCACAGGGGCGCGAGCACGGTATCCCCTACCCCGGAAACGGTAGAACGTCTCCTGGAAACACCGCTTTTCTTTGGTATGGGACCAGTTAATAATTAGCCTGAATAAACCCCCCTCCGCTCCTGTGGAGCGGTGACTCCGTCTTTGTCCAAGGGGATGCTGCGTCCCTTTGGAATCCCAGCCAGCAGTTCCCCACCCCGATGAATCGGGGCAGAGTATAGTATTTGAATAAAAAGGCGGGGCAAACCGGGCCGGGTCCCGGATAATATCCGGACCTCTGCTCAGTACATGATTTCAAACGCGGTTAAATTGCCTGAAGGTTTTACCCACTCCTTCGCTACATCATCCACCCTTGCCCTGGGAGGCCCCTGCCTGCAAATCCGTGCAAGGTTTTCCAAGTCTCCCTTATCACCCTCGGCAAGTATTTCCACCGAGCATCCGTCAGCCAGATTGCGGACATAACCCTTTAGTCCGAGGGATGAGGCCTCCCGGGCGACGAAAGCGCGGAAAAAGACCCCCTGTACCTTCCCTGAAACAATCAAATGCAACGCGGATTCTTCTATCAAAAAGGACTTCTCCTGGAAATAAAAAAACAGTGCGGCACATGCTGGTTACGCCGCGCAAACGGTTCGCCGAGCAATTGCGGGGGCATAGGGAACAGCTTTGCAGCAGGGATAAAGCCCTGGTAACCCTGTGCTCCTCAATTCCCTCGTCCGGAGCAGGCCCAGATAAGCTGCCACCTGTTAGTCCAGTTCTTCTGGAGGCTGCTCTTTCTTGCCCTTGGTTCGAATAACCTCAACTACCGTCTGAGTTTCAGACAAGGAGATTTCACCAAGGCCTTTTTTGGCGGATTTCTTCGCCTTTTTCTGTTCCCTCCACCGGAAATCGCCTTTACCCATGAGATTTTCCCTCGTTAAATAAACGTGTGCTTACTTGAAGTCAGTTTATCAAAAAACACGTACAGTGTAAAGACGGTGTACTCATTGAGCTTCCCGCGAAACGCCATAAAATCCCCCTTAATCCCCCTTTATTAAAGGGGGATTAAGGGGGATTTTGAAAGCTCTTTTATAAGTTTCGCGGGAGCCTCATTATTCCAAAGCGCACAGGTAGGGACGCCTGTGCTACCTGGAAGAGAAGGCACAGGGACCCCGGATGGGAGGGCACAGGGGCTCGCACCCCGGTCCGCCGCAGGTCAACCACCCTTTTTGCATTCAGTAACCCTTTCTGTTGACAAACAACACCTGGCTGTGTAATCTTTAAGCAAATTTCCATCGGGAGGAGGAACTATGGCATTTGCAGATAACCGGCAATTCATCGAAGCAATGAAAAAAACAGGTGACGTGGTTTGTATTAAGAAAGAGGTTGACTGGGACCTGGAGGCCGGGGCCATCGCCCGGTACAGTAACGAAAAAAACGGCCCGGCCGTCCTGTTCGAAAAGTTAAAAGACTATCCCCCGGGTTTCAGGCTTTTTTCGTCCGCCCTGGCCAATTTCCGCAGGGTCGCGATTGCCATGGGGCTGCCTCCTGAAATTTCTTTCCAGGACCTCCTGAAAGAATACGATAAGAGGTTGCAAAAACCTTTCAAACCCGTGGTGGTAAAAGATGCGCCCTGTAAAGATGTGGTGGTGGAAGGAAAGGATGTGGACCTGTTCGATTTCCCGACTCCCATGATCCATGAAGGGGACGGGGGACGGTATATCGGCACCTGGCACATACTGGTGACGAAAGACCCCGATACAAAATGGTCCAACTGGGGCATGTACAGGGTTATGCTTTACGATAAAAAAAGGATGGTCGGCATGTTATCGCCTGAACAGCACGGGCCCGCCGTATTGTGGGAGAAATATGCTCCGATGAAAAAACCCATGCCCTTTGCTCTGGCCATAGGCGCCGACCCCATCTCTTCCTACGTTGCCGGCGCCTTCTTCGGCAGGGGGGAAGAGGAATCAGGTTTTGCCGGCGCCCTCAGGAAGCAACCCGTGGAACTGGTTAAGTGCCACACCAACGACCTCCACGTACCTGCCCACTCCGAGATAATAATTGAAGGTGAGATCCACCCGGATAAACCCCTGATGGAGGGTCCTTTCGGGGAATTCCCCGGCTACTCAGCATCCCCCCGCAGGACCTGGCCCATGTACAAGGTTAATGCCATTACATACCGTCATGATCCTATAATGACCATGTGCAGTGTCGGTTTTCCAACAGATGACGTCCATATTGTTGCGGCCCTGGGCAAGACCCATTTGTACAAGAAGATGCTAAAGGAAAACGGAGTTCCGTTTACCGACCTCTTCGTTCCTCCCAGCGGTACAGGTCTCCTGGTAATAGTTTCCATTGATCCCCCCCACGCTAATGTTGCTTCCCGTATCGGCAGGGTTCTTATGACAGGGAGAATACCCCATTTTGTCATAGTGGTAGACGGTGACGTCGATGTTTACAATATGGAGGCGGTTATGCACGCCATAAGCACCAAGTGCCATCCCATACGGGGCATCACCACACACGACCACGACATCGGAAGCCCCCTGGCTCCTTTCTATACCCACGAAGAAAGGAAGCTGGGAATCGGTGCCAAAGCCGTTTTTGACTGTACTTTCCCGGTGGAGTGGGGTATAGAAAAAACACCCAAGAAAGTGAACTTTATCAAAGGTTATCCAGGTTCAGTACAGGACAAGGTGTTGAAAAACTGGAAGAGCTACGGGTTCAAGTAAATCCAGGTCCGAATCGATACAGGAGTAAGATATATGCAGAAGGAATACGAGATATATGTCGATAATGTGGCGGAACTGCCTTTAGACAGGGAAACAGAGTTGGAGATAAGAAGCCTTTCGCCGGGAAAATATAAATACGAAATAAAACGCGTGAAGGCCGTCCTATCCGCCAGTCCGAAGGCATCCCAGGGGGATTTATTAAAATTGAGGCTCTCCCTTGGAGAAGCAACATCCAAGGTGCTGGGAATAAAAATAGTCAAAGAACTCTCCTGAGCGCGCACCCCCGCTGATTTTCACCCGGTATCAAGTACCCCCATAATATTGCCAGCGATATTCCGGGAAGCGGTTATGCCTGCAACCCGGCCAACCACCGGGGAAAAGCTGCCCAGGGAAAGACAGAAGCTGCCAGCCCCATAAAAAAAAGCCTGGCAAAAGCTTTGCACTTTTAAGGGCGACCGGAAGATATCCGGAGGCATTGAGGATTGGTATACGGAAGGGAAAAGAAGCGGGTGGTTACTGGCAGGCCTGGATATTCTGGTAAAACTTACCTTCAGTTTTTATTGCCGGGGCAATAACCATCCGGGCCGAGTGCATTTCTTTTATCGTTGCCGCGCCGCAAACACCCATACACGTCCGCAGGGCTCCGATGAAATTCTGGGTGCCGTCGGTCACAGAGGCCGGGCCGAAAAGAATCTGGTTCAGGCTGCCGCGAATACCGACCTTGATCCTGGTCCCCCTGGGAAGCGTTGGATGGGGGTTAGCCATACCCCAGTGAAACCCTTTACCCGGGGCTTCCTCTGCCATGGCAAAGGACGACCCGAGCATCACGGCATCGGCTCCAGAGGCGATTGCCTTGCAAAGGTCGCCTCCGCTCCGTATGCCTCCGTCGGTTACCAGCGATACGTATTTACCTGTCTCCTTGAGAAAAGTCTCCCTGGCTGCGGCGCATTCCAGAGTAGCTGTAACCTGGGGAACACCTACTCCCAGGACTTCCCGGGTGGTACATGCCGCCCCGGGACCTACACCTACCAGGAGTGCCGAGATGCCGTTATGCATGAGTTCCAGGGCCGATGAATAGCTGACGACATTTCCCACTACCACGGGAGTACCTTCCATCCACTGGCATAACTCGGAAAAAACCAGGCCTTTGTAGCTTTTAGATGCGTGGCGAGCGGTAGTAACCGTAGACTGGACGACCAGAACGTCGACGCCTGCTTCTTTGACAATCATGTAAAAATTCTTTGTATTCTGGGGTGTTATCGAGACAGCGCAGATACCTCCGCCCCTCTTTATAGCCTGTATGCGGTCTCCTATCAGTTTTTCCTTTATCGGGGCGGAATATACCTTTTGAAGGATGGCCGTGACTTGCGACTGGGGAGCCGATATAATTTCTTTTATAACCTCATCGGGAGACTCATAACGGCACTGGACCCCTTCCAGGTTCAGGACTGCCAGCCCCCCCAGCTTGCTAAAGGCAATGGAAAAAGGCACGTCAACTACGCCATCCATGGCCGCAGCCATTACGGGTAGAGAAAACATAAGGTTTTCCAGGTTAAAATCGATATTGGTTTGCTCCGGGTTGATAGTTATGTCCCCGGGCACAATCGCCACCTCTTCAAATCCGTAGGCCCGGTCCATTTGTTTATATTGAGGCGTTTCCATGTTATTTGTACCCTTCAGGTATGCCCGTAATAAATGTCGCTTTGTTGTAAGTTATTGGGAAAGACTATAACAAAAGCCAAAAATAAAAGTCAAGAAACCCGTGCTCCGGGTTCATTTCGGCTGGTGTTTTATCCGGCAGGTTGCCGCCATGAAAAAATAGTGTTATACTCAATCTCGTCTTTTTCCCTGAAAAATTAGGGAAAAACCAGCTACATAACCGAATAAATACAATATTTTGATTTAATAGGAGGAGGTTTCAGTGGAATTAACTCAATTCCCGAAATGTCAGAAATGCCAAACAGGTGATTTAGTGCCCCTGTCCGATTTTGGTAGCCAGGGAGCTCCCATACACTACAAGGCTTGGGTATGCACCAGCCCCGATTGCGGATACAACATAAAAATTCGCAACGGAGATTTATATGTCAACGAACCCATCATTAGCGGAGCGCTGCACACACCCCGAACCCGAATTTCATAAAAAGTCCCGTAACTTCTTGCCGGTATAGAGCGGGGGGTCCGCTCTATACCCTTCTGGCAATAACGGGATTGGAGACACGAAAGTAGCTCATGGCAATTTTAGCCAGTTTGAGTTGGCTGGGATGTCAGGCTATAGATTTAATCTTTCCCAGGTATTGCATAGGCTGCGGCAGGGAAGGATTTTTTTTGTGCTCTCCATGTGGCAATTCTTTTCCCCGTTTGGAGGAGCCGCTGTGCAAAAGCTGCGGAAGACCGGTTGATTATCCCGGTTTTTGCGCCGATTGCAGGAAAAATTCCCCTGCGGCGGATGAAATCAGGTCTCCCTTTGTTTTTGACGGTTTAACCCGGACAGCTATTTACAGGTTCAAATACAGGAACATGCGTACCCTGGCGCAGCCGCTGGCCGAGTTAATGGCCGGTTACATCGGGGCAAACGCCCTTCAATCAGACGTTATCGTTCCGGTCCCGCTGCATAAGCACAAGCTAAAAGTCAGGGGTTACAATCAAGCTGAACTCCTGGCGCGGGAACTGGGAAAGTTGACAGGCTGGGCGGTAGCCGCGGACGTTTTAGTCCGGTTATCCGATGCCGTTCCCCAGGCCCGGACATCAAGGGCCGAGGAAAGGTACCGCAACGTTAAAGACGCCTTCGCCTGTAAAGACGACAGCCTCAGGGACAAGAATATTCTGCTGATCGATGATGTTTGCACTACCGGCGCAACTGTCAACGCCTGTGCAGCCGTGCTGAAAAATCTACCTGCCGCCGCTGTACGCGTCCTTACCGTAGCCAGGGAAATTTAGCAGACCAACATAAATTTAAAGTAATGAACTTTAAGGGGGATACGGACCATGGAAATCCAGCTTAATTTTAAAAACATTCCCAAAACCGAAGCGCTGGAAAATTATCTTTATAAGAAACTGGCTAAAATAGAGCGCCATTCTTTAAAAATTTTAGAAGCCAAAATGGAAATCGCCCACAAAAAAGCCAAGGACCCGGACGAGCGTTACGTCGCGCAGCTTACACTGAACAGCAAAGGCACATTGCTCCGGGCCGAGGAAAAAGCGGCGGACCTTTACGCGGCCATTGACAAGCTTTTGGAAGTCATTGAGAGGCAAATAGAACGTTATAAGACCCGCACCAACGAAAAAGGCCGGAAAACCACCCCTCCTGAGGAGGAACTTCCTGAAGAAACCGCCGGTGATGAGCTCTCCGGCAGGGTGGTAAAGGTAAAGAAATTTTCAGTCAAACCCATGTCCCCGGAAGAAGCCATTGAGCAAATGGAGCTCCTGGGCCACAGTTTTTTCATGTTCTTCAATCCCGAGCTGGAGACATACAACATCGTGTACCGCCGCAAGGACGACGGCTATGGTCTCATCGTACCGGTAATCGGGTAGCCCCACCCTGAAGGGCGATTTCAGCCCTCAGCAAACGCTTACTGATGCTTCAGTAAAAGGCTGAGTTACGCCCGGGTGGCATTCAAATCTTACCTGCGGTGCGCTAAGGCGTAGGTGGAGGCGTAGGTGGAGGCGGAGGTGTAGGTGTGGGTGTTGGCGCGTTGGCAAAGTTCGCAACAAAGGTCATGTCGTCAAATATCTGAAAGTTGATGATACTACTCTGGCTGAACATGCTTCCCGTCCAGGCATTAAAGGCGTACCCTACATTGGGGATTGCTTCTAATTCGACAAAGGAACCACGGGAGTAATACGACCGCGCTGCCGGCCTGACAAACCCCCCAATCGGCGGATTAACCGTAACCGATACGGAATAGTTCCGGATTGAAAAATTGGCTACGACGACGGTATTTTTCAATATCTGAAGAGGTAGCGGGTTGGAAGTGCCTGAAGCATCACCACCCCAGCCAATAAAAGTATGTCCCAGCCTGGTTGTCGCCGATAAATTGACGGTTTCCTCAAAGTCATAGGTACCTCCGGTGATGTTTACGTTGCCACCCTCGGCCGGAGAGGTTGTAACGATCAGGGAATAACGGGCTTTAACGAAGTTGGCGATAACGTTGACATCACGTTCTATGGTGACCGTTATCGGGTTCTTTGAACCCGTGGCGTCACCGCTCCACGAGGAGAAAATATAGCCCTGATTGGCCCTGGCAATGAGGCTGACAGTGGATCCCATGGTGCCGGTACCGGTGCCCGGGTTGATCGTACCCGCGCCCGGAGGAAATACGGAGGTTGTTAAATTAAACCGCCTCAGGGAGAAATTTGCCACTAAATTTTTATCCCCGTCCACAACAAAGTTTATAGTATCCTGGGAACCTGCCGCATCGCCGCTCCAGGAATCGAAAATATAACCGGCATGGGCCTCCGCAGTCGCCACGACTTTTTCGCCATATTCATACTCACTCAAATAAGGTGAAAGCACGATATTCCCGCCGTCTCTCGGGACACCGTCGATATTTATTTTGTATGTATTTTTTTTGAAGGCCGCCGCTACCGTCTTGTCGCTGTCCATTTTTACCACAGCCTCCAGGGCCTGCCCCGAGACGTCTCCGTACCAGTAATTAAATTTGTATCCCTGGTTGGTAACCGCTTTAACAGTGACCAGGGTTCCTTTTAAATACTTCCCGTTATCACCCGGCGGGTTGACATTTATACTGCCATATACCGGGGTATCGTTCACCACCTTGAGGGAATAATAGACAGGGGCCGGAGTAGGGGTAGGAGCCGGAGAATCAAGGGCAACCAGGGCGAAGATAGAAAGACCTCTTGGCGACACAGCCTCGAAAGCGACTTTGTCCCCGGCAGCGCTGGGGAAGGACTTCGTCAGGAGAATTTCTGCTCCCCCGTCTTCAGGTATCTGGACTATGGCAATGTTCCTGGTGGTAACCGCATTCACCCAGGCTTTTCCTACAGTCATGGTAACGATGGCTTCGCCGACATCCTTTTCATTCACCAGGTTTGTCTTGGATACATTTACAAGAAAAGCGATATCGACGATTTTTGCGCCGATCCTGCCGGCTGCCAGAGAAAGGGCATTTGCCGTAGCATCGTCGGGAGATTTGGCGGTAAATATTTTAAGGGCCGCGCCGGGGGGTAAGGATTTCAACAGGGTTTTCACCTGGAAAGATACCTGCCCTACCCTTTTGTCTTTCAAGGTCAGGTCAGCTTCCAATGGAGACAGGTTCATCTCCATTTTTTGTATTTTCGCCGTAACAGAGTTACCTGTTCCCTGGGGAGTATCGGTCACAGCCAACAGCGTCATTATGAGTTTACCCAGTTCGTTTCTGAAGGGGATTATAAGATTATTGTCATTGAATATCGTCCCGCTGGCGGGATCATTGAAACTTCTCAAAGTAGAACCGGCACCCAGGCCTATGGGTATATTCAGGGTCAATTCACCGTTTTGGGCACGGGAAATATCGATGCCCCGGCCGGATGCTGAAAAAGTTCCCGGCCCCGTTGACAGAAAGAGTGCATTGCCCTCCCCATCCCTTCCCGAGGCGTCCGGATTGAGCAGCGGGGGAGCGATGACTATCTCGGCGCTGGGAAGCGGCGGCGGAGTAGGAGCCGGGGTAGGCGTGAGCCAGGGGTCCGGCAGGCACTGGACAGTAAATAAAGAGGCAATAAAAAACATCGCCACCCCGACAGCTTTGCCAAAAGCTGAAAGTCCTTTATTTATATTGAGCCTATTTTTTTTCACAGATAAACCCGGCGGGACGCATGTTTACTCCGCGGCGAACCCCGCAATAATAATTACGTTTTTATTATATATTGGTTACAGGATTTAAAAAAGTCCTGAATTACCGTTAGCATTATACCATCTATCTATTATGCTTCAAACCCTTCTTCATGTAAAATCTATGCAAGTAGATTGTTCCCGGTTAGAAGCGGAAACATAAGCAACCCCTTTTTTATCTTATTGTGCCCAGGCGGATTAAAGCAGTTTCGGGCAAACCCTTAAAACTTTAATTCGACACCCTATTATAACGGAACAACCCGAACATGTGAATAACCTTTTATAAAATTTTCCCGGACTCCCCCGAGTATAGACCTGTTTTTTTCCGAAAGAGGACTCCCCAACCCCCGATGGGGACAAGTTGCAGGAACGATTGACACGTGCGAAGCCCGTGTAATATAATTGTTAACCCTCATTATGAATATAGTTAACAATTACCAGGAACAGGAAACCCTTCGAAACCGTATCATACAGCGCCTGGTTGCTTCCCGGGGAAAATATTTGTCCGGCCACGAAATCGGGACGGAGCTGGGCATATCAAGGACCGCCGTCTGGAAACACGTTGAAGCTTTACGGCGGGAAGGGTTCCGGGTCAGTTCCCAGACGAACCGCGGCTACCGCCTTGACGGTCTCCCCGACGTTATTTCTCCTTCCGCCGTACAAGCCGTTCTCAAAACCCGGTGTTTCGGAAAAAATATCCTCCATTTCCCCATCCTGGATTCCACCCAGGAAACCGCTTCCGAGGCAGCCCGGAAGGGAGCGCCCGAAGGTACCGTGGTTATCGCCGAGCAGCAAAGGAACGGGCGGGGTCGCAGGGGCCGAACCTGGGTCTCCCCCCAGGGCGGGCTCTGGTTCTCCCTTGTGCTGCGGCCTCCCCTGCACCCGCAAAAAGCTACCATTATCACCCTTGCCGCCGGCGTGGCGGTGGCGAAGTCCATAAAGAACCTGGGGAAACTGCCGGTAATGTTGAAATGGCCCAACGATGTCCTCGTGGCTGAAAAGAAAATAGCCGGCATACTGGGAGAAATGGTAGCCGAGACGGACACCCTGCACATGATTATCCTGGGCATGGGAATAAATGTTAACGTTGAAAAAACCGGGCTGCCCCCTGAACTGCACGGCACAGCCACCTCCCTGAGCCTCGAACTGGGGAGAAAGATAGACCGGGGGGAGTTCTTCGGTAATTTGTTAGAAAATTGTGAGGTCTATTATGACCTGCTGCTTTCCGGGGGAGCGGAACCGGTCCTTAAGGCATGGCGTTCCATGCCAAATATCCTGGGGCGCCAGGTGAAGGCGGAAACACCGGAGGGCCTTTGCCTGGGCAGGGCCGTTGATATCGACCCCCAGGGCGCTCTGCTGATAGAAGATGCCGGCGGGAAGACCAGCAGGATACTGGCCGGCGACATAATCATGGTGCGCGGAGAAGGGGGTAGGTTATCATGATACAGGAAACCCGTCTCAACAACGATTTGCGTAACGCCTTATCGGGCCTGGCCTCCCGCCACATGGAAAGAAAGCTGAAGGTTCTTACCAGCCAGCAGGGTTCGTGGGTGGAGGTGGATAACCGCAAAGTTTTGAACCTGTGTTCGAATAACTACCTCGACCTGGCAACCCATCCCAGGGTGAAAAATGCCGCGGCAGCCGCCATTGAAAAATACGGCTGCGGCAGCGGCGCTTCCCGCCTCATATGCGGCAACACCCCGTTACAGCAGGAACTGGAAAGGCGTCTCGCCTCTTTCAAAGGCAAAGACGCGGCGCTCCTCTACCCCAGCGGCTATGCCGCCAACCTGGGGGCCATCTCCTGCCTCGCCGGGCCCGGCGACCATATCTTCAGCGACGAATTGAACCACGCCAGCATCATCGACGGCAGCCGCTTGAGCAGGGCGGCAATAGAAATATATCCCCACAAAAACCTGGCTTACCTCGGGGAAAGGCTGGAAAACACCCTCAGGGCTTCACCCTCGACCAGGAGGCTGATAGTGACCGATGCCGTCTTCAGCATGGACGGTGACACCGCGCCCCTGCCCGGACTGGTGGAACTGGCGGAAAGGTTCGAGTGCACCCTGATGGTGGACGAGGCCCATGCTACCGGCGCCCTCGGGCCCGGGGGGAAGGGCCTGGTTTCGCAGTTCGGCCTGGAAGAGAAAGTCCCCGTCATCATGGGCACCCTGAGCAAAGCCCTGGGCAGCCTGGGAGGATTCATAGCCGGAAGCCGCGAACTGGCCGAATACCTGGTAAATAACTCCCGCAGCTTCATTTTCAGCACCGCCCTCCCTCCCCCCTCCGTGGCTGCCGCCCTGGAAAGCCTCACTATATTGGAAGAAAGCCCTTCCCTGCCCGAAAAGCTCCTGGAAAACGCCTCTTACATCAGGGATAAGCTCACCGGGCTGGGATTTAATACCGGTAAATCAACTACCCAGATAGTCCCCGTCATAACGGGAGACCCCCTGACGACCTCCGAAATGGCGCAGAGTTTATTGCGCGGTGGTGTCTGGTGCGCCTCCCTCCGTCCCCCCTCGGTGCCTGAAGGGGGATGCAGGCTAAGGCTATCCCCCATGGCCACCCACACCAGGGAAGACCTGGATTTCGCCGTCGGTGTTATAAAAAAAACAGGCCGCAGTCTGGGAATAATATAAAAAATGGATAAAAAGACATACACCAGCAGGACACAGGACCTGGAGCGGCTGGACAAGGAATACGTATGGCACCCCTTTACCCAGATGGCGGATTGGCAGGCAGAAGACCAGGTTGTCATCGCTTCCGGGGAGGGAAACTACCTTATAGACACCGAAGGACGCCGCTACATTGACGGCGTCTCTTCCCTCTGGGTAAACGTCCACGGCCACCGCCGCAGGGAAATCGACCTGGCTTTAATGGAACAGCTCAGCCGCATCGCCCATTCCACCTTCCTGGGGTTGACCCATGAGCCGGCCATAAGGCTGGCTGAGAAGCTGGCGGGCATTTCCCCCCCCGGCCTGTCAAAAACCTTCTTTTCGGACAACGGCTCCACGGCGGTGGAAGTGGCCCTGAAAACGGCTTACCAGTACTGGCAGCAGCGCGACGATCCCCAGCCGGCCAGGAAGCGTTTTATTTCTTTCACCAACGGTTACCACGGCGATACCATTGGCTCGGTCAGCGTCGGTGGCATAGACCTTTTCCACCAGGTATACAAACCCCTCCTTTTCGATGCCATCCAGGTCCCATCCGCTTATTGCTACCGCTGCTACCTGAAAAAAGAATTTCCTTCTTGCGGGATGTCCTGCCTGGCAGACGTGGAAGAAGCCATGTCCCGCTGCCGGGGAGAAGCGGCGGCCGTTATCATGGAACCCCTGGTCCAGGGAGCCGGCGGGATGATAGTTTTTCCTCCCGGTTATACCGCGAAAGTGAGGGAACTGGCGGCAAAATACGGCATTCTTTTCATTGCCGACGAGGTGGCCACGGGTTTCGGGCGCACGGGTTCCATGTTCGCCTGCCAGCAGGAGGGAATAACGCCGGACTTCATGGCCGCGGCAAAAGGCATCACCGGGGGCTATCTGCCCCTGGCAGTCACCATGACCACCCCGGAAATATTCAACGCTTTTTGCGGCGAGTACAAAGAGAAAAAGACCTTCTTTCACGGCCACACCTATACCGCCAATCCCCTGGCCTGCGCCGCCGCCCTGGCGAACCTGGCGATATTTGAAAGGGAAAAAACCATAGAAACTATGCAGCCAAAGATAGAATGGCTCAAGGAAAACCTCCAGGCCCTTTACAGGCTGAGCCATGTCGGGGATGTCCGCCAGGCAGGATTCATGATAGGCATAGAACTGATAAAAGACTGCGACAGCAAGGAGCCTTACCCCTACGAGGAGAAGATAGGTATAAAGGTCATCCAGACGGCGCGGAAAAAGGGACTTATTATAAGGCCCCTGGGCGATGTCATCGTTTTAATGCCTCCTCTGACCATCACGGACAAACAGCTCCGGGAAATCCTGGAAAAAACCTACGATTCCATAAAGGAAGTTACGGGGGCTTAGATGGCCGGGGGCATATTTATCACGGGCACGGACACGGGAGTCGGCAAGACCCTCCTAACCGGGGGCCTGGCAGCCGTCCTGCGGGACGAAGGGATTGACGCGGGAGTAATGAAACCCGTGGAAACAGGCTGCCACATGGAAGGCGGGCGCTGCCTGGCTGAAGACGCTGTTTTCCTGGGGAACATGGCCCAAAGCCGGGATGAAATGGATCTGGTGAACCCTTATGCCCTGCAGGAGCCTATAACACCGGCCCTGGCTGCGGAAAGGGCGGGAGTCGTGATAGACCTCTCCCTGATAAAAAAGGCTTTCGAAACCTTGAAGCAGCGCCACGATATTGTCCTGGTAGAGGGTGCCGGGGGTCTCCTTTCACCCTTGTACGGGGAATACCTCATGGCGGAACTGGCCCGGGAACTGGAAATCCCCATACTTTTGGTAAGCCGGGGCAGCCTCGGGACCATCAACCATACCCTCCTGAGCCTCTACTATGCCAGCCGGGAAAGCATTCCCGTTACAGGTGTCGTTGTCAACCACACGTCGCCCTCACCGGGACCGTCCGGGGCGCTGAACCCCGGCGCAATCCGCCGCTGGGGCAAAGCTCCCGTCCTGGGGGTAATACCCTTCCTGCGGCAGGTCAATCCCGAAACCATAAAAGAGGCGGTTAAAAATAATCTTGACCTGGCCGGTATCCGAAGCATGGCGGGGGAAAAAAGGCAGGTAAAACCCGTTTTGCCGTGAAATCCTGGCGGTCCCCTTTGTTCTTATTATTATTAATTTTCCGGAGGTCGCTCCCATGAACTATAAAACCCTGGCTGAAAAAGCCCTCCGCGGTGAAATCCCGAGCCGGGAGGAATGCCGGAAGGTCCTGGCAGTCCCGCGGGAACAACTCCTGGACCTGCTGGCCGCTGCCTACATGGTGAGGAAGGCCCATTTCGACAACAGGGTCCTGCTCCACATGATACTCAACGCCAAGAGCGGCCTCTGCACCGAGGACTGCTCCTACTGCTCCCAGTCGGCTGTCTCCAGCGCCGCCATAGACAGTTATCCTGTGCTCGACGAGGAATCCATGGTCGAGGGTGCTGTTAAAGCAAAAGAGGCCCGGGCCATCAGGTACTGCATCGTAGCCAGCGGCCAGGCCCCCGGCAGTAAAGAACTGGACCGGTTCTGCCGGGCGGTAACAAGAATCAAGAGCGCCGTCGACATAAGCATCTGCACCTCCCTGGGTTTCCTGGACGCTTCTGCCGCCAGGGCTCTCAAAGAAGCCGGGGTCGACCGTTACAACCACAACCTCAATACCAGCCGCCGTTATTACGGGGATATCTGCACCACCCACAGCTACCAGGAAAGGCTGGAAACCCTGCGCAATGCCCGGGATGCCGGGCTGGAACTCTGCTGCGGCGCCCTTTTCGGCATGGGTGAGACGGAAGACGACATCACGGACCTTTGCTTTTCCCTGAGGGAATTAAATCCGGCATCCATACCCGTCAACTTCTTTCACCCCGTGCCGGGGACGCCACTGGAGGAAGTCCGGTACCTTACCCCTTTGAAGTGCCTTGCCATCCTCTGCCTGGTCCGCTTCATCAACCCGGCGACGGAGATAAGGGTAGCCGGGGGGAGGGAGCACCACCTGCGCATGCTCCAGCCCCTCAGCCTCTACCCGGCCAACTCCCTTTTTGTCTCCGGCTACCTCACCACCCCGGGACAGTCGCCGCAGGAAGCCTGGCAGATGGTTTCCGACATGGGCTTCGAGGTGGTCCAGGAGGTCAGCGGGGAGACGGCCGTTCGTTATTGACAGGTCTAAGCGACGCCAGTCATTATCGATACATTGAAATATAGAAGGGTGACAGGGAGACCACTTTCAGATTCATAATTCTCCCATCTTTATTATAAATATCAAGTAATATCCCGATAACAGGTACAAAGAGTTTTTCAAATGAGTATTATTCCCATCGTATTCATCGCCCTGGGGCTGTCTATGGATGCTTTTGCCGTCTCCGTGACCAGGGGGCTGGCCGTAAAAACTTCCAGGGCAGCCAACGCCATCAAGGTCGCGGCCTTTTTCGGGGGGTTCCAGGCAATAATGCCGGTGCTGGGGTGGCTGGCGGGGACAAGAGTACGGGATTTGATTTCCGGCATCGACCACTGGATTGCCTTCGGCCTGCTGGCTGCCATCGGCGGCAAGATGATTTACGAATCCTTCAAGGTTGACGCCGGCGGGAAGAAAAACGGCAGCCTGACCATACCGGTCCTGTTCGTCCTGGCGGTGGCTACCAGTATCGACGCCTTTGCCGTCGGCCTCAGCCTTTCCTTCCTGGACATTTCCATAATGGCTCCGGCCCTGATAATCGGGGCAATAACCTTTTTCCTTTCGTTTATCGCCTTTTTTATCGGCAGCGCCCTCGGGGGTTTCTTTGAAAAACGGATAGAAGCCGTCGGGGGGCTGATATTAATCGGCATAGGCATAAAAATAGTACTGGACCACCTGGTATAGTCCGAGAGCAACTGGCCTTACCTTCCTCCAGAAAGTCACTTGAATGGTAAAGAGTGGGGAATGCTCTGTGTCCTCATCAGTCTCTAAATTACCTTACCCCCGATGAGTTCTTAAAATGTTATTTTAAAATCCCCGGGGTGAATCGGTGGTTAACCGGACTACCAAACGAGTGCATTCTCTTGACGAAGTGAATTAAATCAGGTAAGCTGGATTCCATAAAAATAAAATATTACGCATGATTACCCTTGTTGGAGGATTGCAATGGAAAGAGAAGTCATCTTTCTTGTTGAGGAGGCCGCCGAAGGTGGTTACAACGCCAGGGCGCTTGACCACGCAATATTCACTGAAGCCGACACCCTTGACGAGTTAAAATCAGTGGTTCAGGATGCTGTCCGGTGTCACTTTGAAAAAACAGAAAAGCCACCGGTATCATATTCTCAAATATGCTGCTCGTAGCTTTGGGCATAGTCCTTCCGGCCATAAATATGGTGGTGGCTCTTGTCTTCAGGCTCTGGAGGCAGGATAAATTGCGGAAACAGGGCTGGCGCTGGTGAAAGCATAAAAGGCTTTACATCACTGGATTTATGTTATATAATTTCACTGTTTGAGAGCGCATAATATATTATGGTGGCGCTCTTTGTTTTTATTGTTGTCTGAGGACGAAGAGACATGACCCAAAAAGAAGTTTATTTAACTCAAGAAGGTTTAACCAAGCTGGAAGCAGAACTGGAAAACCTGCGCACCGTCCGCCGCCAGGAGGTTGCCGACAAGATCCACAAGGCCATCGAACTGGGGGGTACGGACAATAACGCCGAATACGAGGAAGCCAAGAACGAACAGGCGTTCACCGAGGGTCGTATCCTTACCCTGGAAAAAACAATACAAAACGCCTCCATCATTAATAGCGATTGCCATGACACCAGCAAGGTCGTCCTCGGCTGCACCGTCACGGTAAAAAACCAGGAAGGCAAGCAGGAGACATATACCATCGTCGGCAAGGAGGAAGCGGACCCCCTCAAGGGTAAAATCTCCAACGAGTCTCCTGTGGGCAGCGCCCTGCTGGGAAGAAAGAAAAAGGAAAAGGTTACGGTCTCCACTCCGGCAGGAACTTTGAAGCTTGAAATCATCGAAGTAGGTTAGCCATGTCCACCCGGCTCGAAATTCTCGTTCAGCAGAGATTGGAAAAGCTGGAGAAAATCAGGGCCTCAGGCATCGACCCTTACCCCCACCTCTACCAGCGTACCCACACCGCGCAGCAGGTTGTCGCCCTGCTGAAACAGGACGGCCCGCCCCGGGAAGTCAAAGTCTCAGGACGTATCACAGCCAGCAGGCCCATGGGCAAGGCGGCTTTTATGAACCTGAGCGACGGCTCCGGTAAAATACAGGTCTACGTCCGCCGCGACCATCTGGGAGAGCAGGGCTACGACCTTTTCAAACTCCTGGACCTCGGCGACTTTATAGGTTTAACCGGCAGACCGTTTTACACCCACACTGGTGAGCCGACTATCGAAGCCGCCTCCCTTACAGTCCTCTCCAAGGCTCTCCTGCCCCTGCCGGAAAAGTGGCACGGGCTCACCGATGTGGAGAAGCGTTACCGCCAGCGGTACCTGGACCTGGTTTCCAGCGATGAGGTCAAGGGTATTTTCCATACCCGCAGCCGTATTATCGCCTCCATGAGGCGGTTTCTCGACGACCTGGGGTTCATGGAAGTTGAAACCCCCATCCTCCAGTCCCATGCCGGCGGGGCCATGGCCAAACCCTTCACCACCCATCACAACGTCCTCGACCGGGACCTTTACCTGCGCATCGCCACGGAACTCCACCTGAAAAGGCTGCTGGTGGGCGGCTTTGAAAAGGTCTATGAAATCGGCCGCATCTTCAGGAACGAAGGTATCTCCACCAAGCACAACCCGGAATTTACCAGCATGGAAAGCTACGAGGCCTACGCCGACTACACCGCGGTCATGAGCAGGGTCGAGGAGATGGTGGCCCATATTGCCCGCTCCGTCCTGGGGACCACTACGGTGGAATATGACGGCCGGCAGATAGACTTTACTCCTCCCTGGCGGCGTATAACCCTCAGGGATGCAATCAAAGAGCAATGCGACATAGATTTTGCCGAATTTCCCGACGCGCCGTCCCTGGCGGCAAAAATGAAAGAGTCCGGCATGGCCGTGGAACCCGGCCTCGGCCGGGGCAAGCTGATCGACGAACTCCTGTCCACCGCGGTGGAGCACACCCTCACTCAGCCTACCTTCCTGCTGGACTATCCCGTGGAACTCTCCCCCCTGGCCAAGAGAAAGCCCGGGGAACCGGACCTGGTGGAACGCTTCGAGGCCTTCGCCGGGGGCATGGAGATAGCCAACGCTTTCACGGAGCTTAACGACCCCTTGGAGCAGAGGGAACGCTTCAAGGAGCAGGCGAAAGCCCGGGAAGCGGGGGACGAAGAGGCGGAGATGCCTGACGAGGACTTCCTGGTGGCCATGGAACACGGCATGCCTCCCGCGGGAGGGCTGGGAGTCGGCATCGACCGGCTGGCAATGCTGCTGACGAACCAGCAGTCTATAAGGGAAGTAATCCTTTTCCCCCAGTTGAAAACCAGGGAATAAAACAGCCGGCCGCCGCCGGCTTAACCGCATAAAGGACTTATTTTGTTAGACTTAAAACTTATCAGGGAAAAGCCGGAAGTGGTCAGGGAATCCCTGGCCCGGCGCCGGGAGTTCGCGCCGCTGGATGAAATCCTCGCCCTGGACGAAAGCCGCCGCAAAGTCCTTGCCGAGACCGAAGCCTTCCGGGCGCGGCGTAACGAGGTAAGCAAGCAAATCGGCAAATCGGGACAGAAACCCCGGGAACTCATCGCCGAAATGCGCAGCGTCGGCGATTCTATCAAGTCCCTGGAGGAAGAGATTTCCTCCATAGAAAGTCAGCTTACCGACCTGACCCTGCGTATCCCCAATATACTGGACCCTTCCGTCCCCGACGGCGAAGACGCCTCGGATAACAAGCTGGTCCGGGTGGGACTCGATCCCCGCGACCTGGGCTTTACCCCGAAACCCCACTGGGAACTGGGGGAGGCCCTGGGCATTATCGACTTCGAACGGGGCGTAAAAATATCGGGTTCCCGCTTTTACCTGCTGAAAGGGATGGGGGCGCGGCTCCAGAGGGCGCTGATCCATTTCATGCTGGAACTGCATATCTGCGAGCACGGCTACAGGGAGATATACCCGCCTTTCATGGTGAAAAAGGAATGCATGGTGGGTTCGGGCAACCTGCCCAAGTTTGCCGACAACCTGTACCATGACGCCGAGGAGGACTTCTGGTTCGTTCCCACGGCGGAGGTCCCTCTGACTAACCTGCACCGGGACGAAATCCTGGAGCCGGGGACGCTGCCCCTCTATTACGTGGCTTTTACCGCCTGCTTCCGCAGGGAAAAAATGGCGGCGGGGAAGGATACCCGGGGCATGAAGCGGGGACACCAGTTCGACAAGGTGGAGATGTACAAATTCGTTACTCCCGAGACCTCGGACGGCGAACTTGAGAAAATGGTGGACAATGCCGAGGACGTCTGCCGCAGGCTGGGACTGCCCTACAGGGTAATCCAGTTGTGCAGCGCCGACATCGGCTTTGCCTCTAAAAAGTCCTACGACCTGGAAATGTGGGCGCCCGGTTCGGACGAGTGGCTGGAAGTCAGCTCCTGCAGCAACTGCGGCGATTTCCAGGCGCGCCGGGCCAATGTGCGCTACCGCCCCTCCGCGGACGCAAAAGTCCAGTTCCCCCACACGCTGAACGGGTCGGGGCTTGCCCTGCCCCGGGTGTTCATCGCCATACTGGAAAACTACCAGCAGGCCGACGGCAGCATCGTAATTCCCGAGGTCCTGAGGCCTTTCATGAAAGCCGAGGTCATTGCCTGAATAATGAGGCTTCTGGCCGTTGATGTTGGAGCCGGCACCCAGGATATCCTCCTACTGAATACCTCCTCCACGGTGGAAAACAGCATCAAGATGGTTATGCCTTCCGCCACCCAAATGGTCGCTGCGAAAATAGCGGAGGCTTCGGCGAAAAGCCAGACAATCCTCTTCACCGGTATCAACATGGGCGGCGGGCCCAGCACCCACGCCCTGAAGAAACATCTCCGACAGGGGCTGAAGGCATATTCCACACCGGAAGCGGCCTGCACCTTCGATGACGACCCCGACGAGGTCAGGAAGATGGGGGTGGAACTGGTTTCCGCCGACGAGGCAAAAAAAATGGGAAACGTTGCCGTCATAGAGCTTAAAGACATTGACATGGCGGCAATAGGAAAAGCCCTGGAGGCTTTCGGGGTCTCCCCCCGGGTTGACGGCATCGCCGTAGCCGCCCAGGACCACGGGGCGGCGCCGAAGGGCTTCAGCGACCGCGTATTCCGTTTCCAGCACCTTAAAAAGAAGATAGAGGCAAGGAATGAGCTTATAACCTTCGCCTGCCTGCGGGGCGAAATCCCTGACTACCTGACCCGCCTGAAAGCCATAGAAAGCAGCCTGGATAATGACGTTCCCGTCCTGGTCATGGACACCGGCCCAGCCGCCGCCCTGGGCTCTCTTATGGACGAACGGGTAGCAGTGCAGGACCACCTGGTAATCGCCAACATGGGCAATTTCCATACCCTGGCCTTCCATGTGTTTAAAAAAGAGGTCCTGGGCCTTTTCGAACATCACACGGAGATGCTGACCTTCAGCAGGGCGGACGATTTTATAGCCAGGCTGGCTGCCGGGGAACTGAAAGAAGGGGAAATTTACGGCGACGGCGGCCACGGCAACTTCACCCTGCGCCGCCGCTCCAACCACCCCTTCCTTGCCGTCTGTGGGCCGCGGCGCAACATGATGAAAGGGTCGTCCCTGGGACCTTACCTGGTGTCGCCTTACGGCGACATGATGCTCACTGGGTGTTTCGGCCTGGTCGGCGCCTTCGCCCGGCGGATGGAGGACCGGCGGGAGGAAATCGAACGCTGCCTTTCAGGGGAAGACCCGGAAACCGAGAAGTACCACACGCATTAAATACCAAAACCGGGTGGCTCAGGCCTCCGTGCCTGAGAGTTGTAAAAATAAGCTAATGTAGTGTCTCTAATATCTCTTTAAAATTTGCAGTGCCACTGGTGTCATTCCCGCGAAAGCGGGAATCCAGAGCAACATACTGGATTCCGGGTCAAGCCCGGAATGACAAAGATTGTTAGGCCATTTGTGAAACACTAGACTAATTATTATGCGAATACTCACAGGCTCCGCCTGGCGGAGTGCCACCAAATTCAAGAAGGTATTAATAAATTAACACGAACTTATTTAATTTAGATTTGTGGGGTGGGTTTCGTTGCACTTTATCCATTATACCCTCTATCCCTGACACAAAAAATGAATTTTTCGTATAATAGGGCATAAAGTGGAAACAGGATAAAGTTATCATACAAACCAATATGATTGAAGTGGAATAACACCGAATGACGAAAGAGGCGAAAGCGCGAATCCTCATCAACAGCCTTCTCCAGAGGGCGGGCTGGCGATTCTTCGATGATGAGAATGGCGGCCCCGCCAACATCACGCTGGAAACAAACGTAAAACTCAAGAAAAATACCCTCGACGCCCTCGGGGAGGATTTCGAAAAAACCGTCAACGGTTTTGTTGATTACCTGCTGTTGGATGCCAACGGATTCCCCATCGCCGTTCTGGAAGCGAAGTCGGAGAAGCACGAGCCGCTTATCGGCAAGGAGCAGGCCCGGAAATATGCCCATTCTCTAAACGTCCGGTTCGTTATCCTGTCGAACGGAAACCTACACTATTTCTGGGACCTGGAGCAAGGCAATCCGGTCCTGATCACAGAGTTTCCGAGACCCGAATCTTTCGGCCATTTCCAGGCCTTCAAGCCGAATCCAGACACACTGGTCAGCGAAAAGGTCGAAATCGATTACATAGCAGTCACACAGAATCCTAACTATAGCAACGATCCCCGTTGGAACGATGCCAGTCAACGTGACGTCTTCATCAGGGATGCGGAACTTAAATTCCTTCGTCCGTATCAACTGCTGGCTGTTGCCAAGCTCCAGAATGCCGTTAGCGAGGGTCAGACACGTTTCCTGTTCGAAATGGCAACCGGCACCGGCAAGACCTTGACTGCCGCCGCTGTCATCAAACTTTTCATGCGGACCGGTAACGCCAAACGGGTTCTCTTCCTTGTAGACCGTCTGGAACTCGAAACCCAGGCCTGGAAAGCCTTTGTCCGGCTCCTGAAAAACGACTTCCATACCGTCATCTACAAGGAGAATCGCGACGACTGGCGCAAGGCAGAGGTCGTCGTTTCCACGGTTCAAAGTCTGCAATTCAGCAATAAGTACCGGCGGCTGTTCTCGCCCACCGATTTCGACCTCCTGATTTCCGACGAAGCCCACCGTTCCATAGGCGGTAACAGCCGGGCAGTGTTCGAGTATTTCATCGGATACAAACTCGGTCTGACGGCGACCCCCAGGGATTACCTCAAAAAGATAGACCCGGCCAGAATCAACAAACGCGACCCGCGCGAATGGGAACGCCGCCAGTTGCTGGATACCTACAAGACCTTCGGTTGTGAATCCGGCACCCCGACTTTTAGTTACAGCCTCATCGACGGCGTGGGCGAAGGCTATCTCCTGAATCCGGTGGTCGTGGACGCCCGGACGGAAATCACCACGGAACTGCTTTCAGAACAAGGCTATGCCATCATGCAGCAGAACGAGGACGGCGAAATGGTCGAACAAACCTTCTTTGGCAAGGACTTCGAGAAGAAATTCTTCTCGGAAGAGACGAATCGCATTTTTTGCGAAACCTTTCTCAATAATGCTCTCCGCGATCCGATGAGCGGCGAGATCGGCAAGACCATCATCTTTGGCGTGCGCCAGGACCACGCGACGCGCATCGTGCAAAAGTTGAATGAGCTGGCGCACGCGCTTTTTCCCGGTAAATACAACTCCGACTTCGCCGTCCAGGTAACTTCACTTATCCAGGACGCCCAGCAGATGACCGCCAGTTTCGCCAATAACAACCTGAACGGCCATACCCGGTATCTGGGAGGGTATATCAGTTCTAAAACCCGGGTTTGTGTCACCGTCGGCATGATGACCACCGGCTACGACTGCGAAGACCTGCTCAACGTCGTCCTGCTCCGTCCGATCTTCTCGCCTACCGATTTCATTCAGATTAAGGGACGGGGAACACGCAAGTACACCTTCCGCTATGCCGATAAGGAGGGCGCTCAAGTTCAGGAGCACACCAGACCGAAAGAAAAGTTCAAGCTCTTCGACTTTTTTGCCGTCTGTGAGTATTTCGAGAAGAAGTTCAATTACGACGAAATTATCAAGCTTCCACCTCTCCATCCGGCGGGGCCTCCGCCGCCCCCGCCGCCGCCACCGGGGCTGGAAAGCTACACCAACGTTGATCCAGACCCGCTCAAGACGCAGTTAGAATATGAAATACCTGTCTACGGCATGAAAATTGACCGCAAGTTCTTCGAAAAGTTCGAGGACAAGGTGAAGGCCACGCCGGAGGTGCGGGCGCGGTACGAACGGGGCGACTTCAAGGGCGCGGAGGAAGTGGTCGTCGCGGCCTTGTTCAACAAGCCGGAGGACTTCTTTAGCCTCGACAAGCTGCGCAAAGCCGTGCAGGCCGACCGGCGTATCACCCTCCGGGAAATTCTGGCCAAGGCCTTCGGCGAAGTTGACCGCTTCAAGACCAAGTATGAACTGCTCGAAGAGGAATTGGCCAAGTTCGTTTCCATCCATAAGCCCGACTCCCCGCACATGCCCGTCATCCGGCAATTCTTCAAAGCGTATGTGGCTGACGGCGTAATCAGGGCTATTGTGGACTCCCGCGAGTTTGGCCGGCTTGCGGACAATCCCAAGGTTTCACTCGGCGACATCAAGGCGCTGAACGGCTGGCGGGATGTTATCCCTGAATACGTCAAGGACTACGTTTCATTGAACGCTTTTGCAGCATAGGAAGACGCCATGTTAGACGCAGGAACCAGGTCGAGAATAGACTCCGCTCGGGACATTCTGGTCGGCAAAGTGCCCGACCCGAAATCCCAGGTGGAGCAGATTACCATCGCCCTGATCTACAAGTTCATGGACGATATGGACCGCCAGTCCGAGGAACTGGGAGGCAAGGCTTCATTCTTCACCGGCGATTTTAGTAAATACCGCTGGGCGCAATTGCTCGACAAACGCTTTAGCGGTCATGAACGCCTGCGTTTCTATGCCGAAGGCATCGAGAAGATGAACGAGAACAAGAATATACCCCAACTGTTCCGGGACATCTTCAGAGGCGTATTTCTGCCATACCGCGACCCGGAAACCCTCAACCTGTTCCTCAAGGAGATTAACGGCTTCACCTATGACAATAGCGAACGCCTTGGCAATGCCTTCGAATACCTGCTTTCCGTTCTTGGCACCCAGGGCGACGCCGGGCAGTTCCGAACCCCCCGCCACATCATTGATTTCATCGTTGCAGTGGTGGACCCGAAAAAGAACCAAACCGTCCTTGACCCCGCATGCGGCACGGCAGGCTTCCTCATTTCGGCCTTCAAGCACATTATGAAGAACAACGAAACCCTTACCCAGGACGAACGCGCCCGTCTGATGGACAATTTCCGGGGATACGACATCTCCCCCGATATGGTGCGGCTCTCCCGCGTAAACATGTACCTGCACAGATTCCCCAATCCGGTCATACACGAATACGATGCCCTGACCAGTGAGGAGCGGTGGGACGAGCGCTGCGACGTGATTCTGACCAATCCGCCCTTCATGTCGCCGAGGGGCGGCGTCCGGCCCCACAACCGGTTTTCTATCAAGGCCAACCGCAGCGAAGTGCTTTTCGTGGATTACATAGCCGAGCACCTGAATCCCGGCGGACGCGCCGGCGTCATCGTGCCCGAAGGCATCATTTTCCAGGGCCAGAACGCCTATAAGGGCCTGCGGAAAATGCTGGTCGAGAACTACCTGTGGGCCGTCGTCAGCCTGCCTTCAGGCGTATTCAATCCTTACAGCGGCGTCAAGACTAGCATCCTGTTCTTTGACCGGAACCTGGCCGGGCGCACGGATAACGTGCTGTTCGTAAAGGTAGAAAACGACGGCTTTGATCTCGGCGCCCAGCGAAGGCCGTTAGGGAAGAATGATCTGACCGAAGCGTTGGAAATTCTGGATGGTCACAAAAAGGAACAACAAGCACAAGAAAGCAAATTGGCTCTGACCGTCAGCCGCAAACGCCTTCTCGAATCGCCGGACATCAACCTTTCCGGCGACCGCTATCGCGTCGCCGCCGTGCGTCACGCCGGAAAGTGGCCTATTGTGAAGTTGGGGGAGGTGTGCACATTCGAATACGGATCGAGTCTGCCGGAACGGAAACGTATCGCAGGGCAATTTCCCGTGATTGGTTCAAATGGCATCGCTGGATATCACAGTGAATTCACTGTCAAGGGGCCAACAATAGTTGTTGGGCGTAAAGGCTCTGCCGGTGAAGTAACTTGGATTGAACAGAACTGCGTCCCCATTGACACGACATATTTCGTTCAGTTAAGAAAAGACAGTGTTTCGCTCCGCTATCTATTTTATACTCTGCAACGGCTGAAATTGAAAGAACTTCGCGGTGGCGCGGGTGTGCCAGGACTCAACCGAAATGATACGTATGGTCTCGAAATCCCCCTGCCCCCCTTGGACGAGCAGCAACGTATCGTGGAGGAGTTGGAGGGGTACCGGAAGGTTATCGAAGGCGCGCGGCAAATCCTCGCCGCCTATAAGCCAGCCATCCGCATCGACCCGGAGTGGCCGATCATGCCGCTTGGGGACGTGATTACTTTGCAACGTGGCTATGATCTGCCCAAGATGCAGTTTGCGAAAGGCCATGTTCCTGTAG
>JAUYHV010000259.1 GCA_030689845.1 Dehalococcoidia bacterium | reverse complement strand
TTGCCAGCCGGGATTAATTATCGGTTTGCCAGTGGGATTTGTTAACGCAGCGGAAGTTAAATCCGACCTCCTGAAAAGTAAAGTGCCCTATATCACGCTGCTGGGGCATAGGGGGGGGAGTTCTATGGCTGTTGCCTGTGTAAACGCATTACTCCATTTGGCCGCCTGTCCCGGCCAGGGAGGTTAATTTGCACATAGCTGAAGGCATTTTACCGGCCGGGTGGGCTGCCGCTAATTATGCAGCCGCAACGCCATTCGTTTTAGCCGGTGCTCACAAAATAACCCGGATGGCAAAAGACCGTCCTGCTGTAAAACCGTTGATCGGATTGCTCGGGGCAGGGGTTTTCGTTATTTCAGCTTTGCCTATTCCGGTCCCAATAGCAGGCACTTGCTCTCACCCAACAGGAATCGGCATCGTCGCCCTTTTACTCGGGCCGTTACCGGCGGCCACGTTAACCATGGTAGCTTTGATCATCCAGGCTCTTTTTATGGCCCATGGAGGAATCAGTACCCTTGGGGCTAATACCCTGAATATGGGTGTCATAGGGGCCTTTTCAGGATATGTTGCTTTTGTTCTATGCCGCCGGATGAAATTATCGTTGGCCATTGGTGCTTTCGCGGCAGGTTTTGTGGCGGACCTGGCAACATATGCCGGAACTGCCGGGTCCCTATCACTGGCTCTTCATGGAAACATTTCAATCGGAACAGCCTGGTTAACTATTGCCGTGGCTTTTGTTCCCACGCAACTTCCCCTGGCTATTTTTGAGGGGATCATTACCGCCGGGGTATTCACCGCGATACAGGAACGTCGCCCAGACATATTATCAGGAATTAATAAGTCTTTTTTAAAGGCCTCAAAGCCTTTTTCAGCAAGGACGTGGGGTTTGGCAGGGGCAATCTCGCTTCTTGTTCTGCTGGGTTTTTCTCTATTTAAAACCAGTTCATGGGAAGGCGTTGACGTTTCCGTTGTGGAGAGATATGCCGGCGAGTTTGGTGCGGCAGCCAAAGAACCTTTCTTAAACATAACTGGTGATATGCTGCTTTTTATTTTTACCCTCGCAGGAGTAACCGGTGGTTTTTTCATGGGATATATCTGGAGAGAGTTTTTTAAAAACCCCCATGGTGTTAAATACCGGGATAAGACTGAAGTATGAACAAGAACGAGCAAAGTTGTCTTTTAGAATTACCCGGCGAAAACAGTAGTTCTTTTTTGTTAAAAAAGATAGACTCCAGGGCCAAGGTTATCGCCGCAATAATATCTCTGTACTTTATCTTAAGTTCTCCATATATCATGACACCGTTACTTATCGGGGTCGTATTTTTTATAACGCTTCAACTCTCAACACAAAAAGGTAGTTCACCCTGGAAGCGTTTAATCATACCTTTATACATGGCGGCCCTGGCTGTTATTACACAGTTTTTCTGGACAGGACAAACCGTTTTACTATCTCTTGGGCCATTGGCTGTTAAAAGCGAAGGGTTGAAGCAGGGTATTTTGATAGGCACCCGGATAATTGCCGGTAATCTGGTTGTTTTAACTTTAGCTACTCTCACAAATCCGGCAGACCTCCTCGCTGCCGCACGGTGGTTTCGAATGCCAACGATAATTATCGAAATTACCTCCCTTGTTTACCGTTATATATTCCTGATTCAGGAAGAAGCCCTGGCTATGAAAGAAGCACAAAAGATTCGTTTGGGTTATTTTAATTGGCATAAAACTATTGACAGTACAGTTTCTCTGATTACCATGGTCATTATTCGCACTTACGACCGGGCAACTCGTGTTAATGAAGCTATGACCACCAGAGGGTATACAGGAAATCTATATACTCTACGGATAGAACATGGGAATAATTTTATTTTTCAGACGTTTATATTAAGCGCGTTACCCGGCCTTTGCTGGCTTGGAGGTAATTTTAAAATATGGCCCTTTTAGAAGCGAAAAATCTGTATTACCGGTACCCTAATGGGTTTGAGGCCATTGACGATCTTGATATTCAAATAAACAGGGGCGATTTTATAGGTATTTTAGGACCCAACGGCGGCGGAAAAACCACGCTGCTCCGCCTTTTTGGCGGGTTGATTAAACCAACTGGGGGAGTTGCCTTATTGGAAGGGATAGAAATCGGTAAATGGAAAAGCAGGGACCTGTACAGGAAAATAGGTTTTGTTTTTCAGGATCCTAACGATCAGTTATTCGCCAACACTGTTGCCCAGGATGTTTCTTTCGGTCCTCAAAATATGGGGTTATCACCGGAACAAATAGAAGAACGGCTTGCCAAAACACTCAGAGTTGTCGGGATGGAAAAGTTGAGGGACCGTCCCATACAAGAATTAAGCTTCGGCCAAAAGAGGCGCGTTGCCTTAGCCGGTGTTCTGGCAATGGAACCGGAAATTGTTTTCCTTGATGAACCCACATCAGGTTTGGACCCGGATTCAGTTATTAACGCCATGCATCTCTTTTCATCTTTGAACAAACAACATAAAACCACCATGATACTGGCAACCCATGATGTGGACTTAGCCTATTTATATACAAGTAAAATATTCCTGCTGGACCGGGGTAAAATAACCATTTCCGGGCCTCCCGGTTCAATATTTAAACAGGTCGAATTAATAAAAAGAAGCCATTTAAAATTGCCTCACCTATACCACGCTTCCATGATTGGCGCCATTTGCGGTTCAACCGGGAAAATACCCATTACTCTTGAACATATACCGGCGGAAAATGTTCACTACTTTGATCAACCCGTTGTCGATCTACCGGATATTCTATCCAGTGCTGCCGGCGCCAGGTCCTCAGCCGATCTCCTCTTCCGGGGGGAAAAAACAGACAGGGTGGAATTCCGTTCTCCTTCGGGAACGGATTATTCGATTATGATTGCCGCCAGCGGTTGTGAAAACGGTTTGGCCTGGTCGAAATCTCATTATGACCAAAGTTCCCCCCTGATCATTTCCGCGAGGGAAACAGAAACACCCGGCATATATATTCACCGGGAAGGCACATTGTTGTCGGACCCTTTTTTTTGCCAGGTGATTGGTGATGCCGTCACCCCAGTTGTGCCACGGAACCGTGGGCTGCAAATAGATATTACAAAACATCATGCCGGGCAATAATAAAAAAATGGTGGTGAAACTTCGCACGGGATTTTCAACCGGGGCTTGCGCTGCTGCAGCATCAAAAGCCGCTGCAACCGCTGTGTTAACAAAGAGTACTGTTGATTTCGTGGATATTAATCTCCCTTCCGGATTAACTGCTTCCTTTAAAATAAATAAATGCGGCTTCAAGGAGAAAGAAGGTTTTGCCTCGGTAATAAAAGATGCAGGGGATGATCCCGATGTTACAAACGGTGCTGAAATAGTCGCCAGGATTGAGATGCTAAAATCCGGAGGGATAGTGATTGAAGGGGGGGAAGGTGTAGGAACTGTTTGCAAACCCGGTTTAGGGTTGGAGGTAGGTCGTCCGGCAATAAATCCCGTGCCGGTCCAGATGATAACATGGTCTGTAAAAGAAGTGATAGGGAATGAAAAAAGCGCAAGAGTAACCATATCGGTACCTGATGGAGAAAAAATAAGCCGGAGAACTCTGAATGCCCGCCTTGGCATTATTGGCGGAATTTCCATTTTAGGTACAACGGGACTTGTAATTCCTTATTCAAATGATGCATATAGGGCTACTATTAAAATGAGCCTTGATGTCGCCATTTCGGCAGGATGTTCGGAAATTGCCTTTAGCACGGGCGGCCGCAGCCAGAAATACGGTGAGCGATTACTTAACCTGCCGGGGGAGGCCCACATACAAATGGCAGATTATGTCGGCTATGCTTTGGAGGAATGTTCCTCAAGAACAATAAGCAAAATATATATTTGTGCCTTTATAGGAAAATTATCAAAAATAGCCGGCGGCTTTTATTTTACCCATGCCAGCCAGGGCGAACTGGATGCCGATTTTCTCCCCTCCCTGGCAATCAAGAGCGGTTTATCGAGAGAATATTTATCCGGGTTGAAATATAGTTTCACTTCACGCCATTTTCTCGAACTGATATCCGATAAGGACAAACCAGAAATATTGCGTTTACTTTGCCAGATTGCATCCAGGACCTGTGAAAAGTACACTGCGGGAAATATTTGTGTGGAGTCTATTCTTTTTGACTTCAACGGGCAACTTTTAGCCCGGGCGGGCAGCAATGGATAAAAACAAGGTTTATATTGTTGGTATGCTGGAAGGCGGTGAGGCCAATCTCTGTCCTGAAGCGAAAAGGATAATAAACAACGCCGACATTTTAATCGGAAGCAGTCGTCTTTTATGTCATTTTGCCGACCTGTCTAAAACGAAAATACCTTTGGATACAGAGATTAATAAAACAATTCATTTTTTGAAAAGCAATCTGGGTAAATACTCCCAGGTTATATTAGCTTCAGGGGACCCTAATTTTTTTGGAATAAGCCGTACTCTGGGGCAGCAACTTGGTAAGGAAGCCATAGAAATATTCCCAAATCTTACCTCTCTTCAAGTAGCTTTCGCGCGTATTAAAGAACCGTGGGATGACGCTGTCCTGGTTAGCGCCCACGGCAGACCTTTAAAAAGCGTGATTGAAATTTCCAGGCATAACAATAAAATCGGTATCCTGACTGATAAAATAAATACGCCGGCGGCTATTGCAGCTTCGCTACTTACCTCTGGTTTGGACCATTTCCAGGCATTTGTCGGTCAAGATCTCGGTGGTGTGAATGAAAAAGTTTTTCCTATTTCTCTTAAAGAGCTCAGGAATGCAGAGATTCCGTCCCCTAACGTGGTAATTCTTATAACCTCGCCAAAACATCGAAAACAGTTTCCCAAAAAAACTGTACTGGGAATACCCGATAACACATTTCACAGGGAGAGAGCCGGGCTTATCACCAAGATGGAGGTCCGTGTAATATCTCTCGCTAAAATGCAGCTTGCTCCAACAGACGTTGTCTGGGACATTGGAGCGGGAAGCGGCTCTGTTGCGATTGAAGCAGCCGGTTTATGTAAAGATGGAACAGTTTACGCCATTGAAAAAAGCGCTAAGGCAGTTGACATGATAACTCTTAACAAAATAAAGTTCGGGGTAACTAACATGGAATTGGTGGCAGGTGAAGCCCCTGAAGCCCTAAATAACCTTGAACCGCCGGACGCAATATTTATTGGGGGTAGCGGAGGTCGTCTCCCCGATATTTTGGCCATATCTGTTAATAAACTTAAGCGAGGAGGCAGACTGGTTCTTAACATTGCTACCCTTGAGAACCTGGAAACAGCGTTAAATTACTTTCGACAACGGAATTTACCTGTTGACATTACCCTCGTTAATATCGCCAAAAGCCGCAATATGTCAGATAAAAAAAGGTTTAAACCTTCCAACCCTGTTTTCGTTGTTTCTGCGCGAAAGGGGAAATAATAATTGGCAGCAAAGCGCGTAACCCGGAGGGTAGGCACATTTTACGGTATCGGCCTTGGACCTGGAGATCCTGAACTTATTACAGTCAAAGCCCGCCGAATAATCCAGCAGTGTCCTGTGTTGTTCCTTCCGCAGGGCGGTGAAAAAGAGGACGGACTGGCTCTCTCGGTAATAAAAGATATGGTCTCAAAAGAAAATCAGGAGATAATTTCCCTGCCTTTTCCAATGACCTTAGACCCTGTTATCCTGGACAAAGCCTGGGGCAAAGCCGCTGAATTAATTGCCTTTAAATTAAAGGAAGGACGGGACGTCGCTTTTCTTAGCCTGGGAGATCCCCTTTTATACAGTACCTTTATCTATGTTTACCATGCCGTTAAGAATATTTACAGCCAGGCGATAACGGAGATCATTCCGGGAATTTCATCGATATCCGCAGCATCTGCGAGAGCGTTAATACCACTGGCCAGCGGTTCCCAGCGTGTTGCCATAATTACAGGGGTTAACAACCATGAAAATTTGGAAAATATTATCGACGAATTTGATACGGTAATAATTTTAAAAATTTCCAGGTCTTTGGAATATACTCTGGATATTTTAAATAAAACGGGACTGACAGAGAAAGCCATAGTGGTAACCAGGTGTTCTTTACCGGGAGAAAAAATCTATAATGATGTTCACCTTCTTCGAGGGAAAAAGCTGGACTATTTTTCGTTAATGATTGTGAGGAAATAATGGACCCGGGAGTATATATTTTGGGTGCAGGCCCGGGTGATCCGGAACTAATTACTATAAAAGCCAAAAGGGTTCTGGCCCGGGCCGATGTAATAATATACGCTGATTCCCTTGTCAACCCGGCGATCCTGAGCTACGCAAAAAAATCATGTGAAATTCATAAAAGTTCCAGTCTTAGTTTAGAAGAAATAGAAGACTTAATACTGCGGAAGGTGAAAGAGGGTAAATTGATTGCCCGATTACACAGTGGGGACCCTTCCCTTTACGGGGCTATCCGCGAGCAGATATCGTTACTGGAGAAGGGAGGCATAACCTACGAGATAATTCCAGGAGTCAGTTCCATATTCGCTGCTGCTGCCGCTTTGAAAAGGGAACTGACTGTACCAGAATTATCCCAGACAGTTATCATTACCCGGATAGCAGGACGGACACCGGTGCCGGAAGACCTGGCTGCACTGGCATCCCACCGTGCAGCAATGGTCCTTTTTCTCAGTGTCTCTAATATCAATAAAGTCGTAGAAAAACTCGTCTCCGGCGGTTATGCTGAAGATACGCCTGTTGCAGTAGTCTACAGGGCAAGCTGGGCAGACGAGAAAATCGTCCGGGGAACCCTGTCTAACATTGTGCTTTTGGTGAAGAAATCAGGCATTAAAAAGCAGGCCCTTATCATGGTGGGCAGCTGGCTTGTATCTGACGCCATTGATGGCCGTGTAACCCGCTCCAAGTTATACGATTCAACGTTCTCTCACGAATACCGAAATGCACGGGAAAAACCCTTTGAATAATATCGCCATAATTTCTATCAGTAAGCGTGGCATTACTTTGGCGAAGATAATCCATGCTTCCATGGAATCTTCAGACATTTATGTTCCGGAGAAGTATACCAGCAAGGGAAACGGAATTCCTTACAGAGACCCGCTAAAAGACCTCTTAGCGGATATATTCATTCGTTATAAAGGGTTTGTCCTAATAATGCCTGCAGGGGCCGCTGTACGTCTTTTAGCCCCGTTATTGAACAGCAAGTATTACGACCCGGCCGTAATTACCGTGGACGAGGCAGGAAAATATTCCGTAAGTCTCTTGTCAGGTCATATAGGTGGAGCTAATAAGTTGGCTGAGGAGGTTGCCTCAATTATACAAGCGCAACCTATTATTACTTCCGCGTCGGATATACTTAATACCCTGACGGTAGATACATTAGGCAGGGAACACGGTTGGATAATTGAGAATCCCTCCGCCTTAAAGGCTGTCAGTTCGGCCATTGTCAATGAACTTCCAGTGGGGGTTTTTCAGGAAGCCGGCGAAAAAGATTGGTGGCCTGGCGATAAACCATTTCCCCGCAACGTAACCATCTATGGATCCATGGAATCCCTGGTTAGTTCCGGTTGCAGCTCTGCCCTTATTATTACCGACCGCGTTTTCGATGTGGATGTTATTGAAGGAATAGAAAGTATTATCTACCGTCCGAAAAGCCTCGCCATCGGTCTTGGATGCCACAAAGGAGTCACGTTGAAAGCAGTTGAAGAAGCTATTACTCTGACACTGAATACAGCGGGTCTAACTTCCACTTCTCTTCGTGTACTGGCAACGATTGAATCAAGGAAAGATGAGCAAGGCCTGTTGTCCTTTTCCTTAAAGCACAATATACCTCTTGTTATCTTCAATCGCTCTGAATTGAGTTCAATGATACAAATACCAACCCCTTCCCCGAGAGTCTTTAAGCACATGGGTATTTATGGTGTAAGCGAACCTGCTGCCCTATTGGCTTCCAATAATGGTGTCATACTTTCAGGGAAAAATATTTTTAATTCTGTAACCGTGGCCATTGCCCGGGATCAATTCGCCAGGTGACAAAATAATGGATAGTAACGGTAAGATAACGATGGTAGGTCTGGGTCCAGGGCCATCTGCCTACATGACAGGCCGCTGTATCAAAGCCATCCGTGAATGTGATGTTGTTGTTGGATACAGTAATTATGTCAAGTATATTACCGGTCTAATAGAGAATAAAGAAGTTTTTTCCACCGGTATGAGACACGAGTTGGAACGGGCTGAAAAGGCCGTGGAACTGGCATTAACAGGTAAGAATGTTGCTGTAATATCCAGCGGAGATTCCGGTGTATTCGGGATGGCAGCGCCTATTTTGGAAAGCCTGTCTAAACGCGATCATCACCTGGACGTTGAAATAATACCTGGGGTCCCCTCCCCCCAGTCTGTTGCAGCATTACTGGGAGCGCCTCTTGCCAACGACTATGCGGTTATCAGCCTGAGCGATATTCTAACCCCGTGGCCTCAAATAGCCCGCCGTTTAACTTTGGCATCAAAAGGAGATTTTGCTATAGTGCTAATGAATCCTGCCAGCTCCCGGCGCACCTGGCAGTTCAAAAAAGCATGCGACCTTATCCTTAAATATAGAAAACCGGAAACACCTGTCGGGGTTGTCAAAAACGCTTACCGCCCGGGGCAGCGGGTTTTGGTTACTGAATTGCGGCTTTTATCCGACCAGATCATAGACATGCACACGACAGTTATAATTGGTAACTCTTCCACATACCGGCACAATAATTACCTCATCACTCCCCGGGGCTACCAACCTCATTTACCAGGTTGAAAGCCTGGTAAATGAGGTTGGGTTTGCTCAACAATAGTCGCCCTTTTCTATTGCATCAAAGGTGCGAATATCTCTTTGCTTATGCCCAGCAATTTCCTCTGCAGGTTGAAATATTCCTCGTCGGCGTAGATAAACTTATCCCCTGATTTGTAAATAGTATTCGGGTCGATGCCGGCGGTTGGGGCATCCACCCTGGCACCGGGAAGTTTCACAGCTTTCACATATACCGCATGCCCTTCCTTGCTGGTTATCCAGTTGGCAAACACAATCGCGGCATTGGGATGAGGAGGCTTGGATGCCATTCCCATTCCTCCGCTGACTGTATTGACAGCCCCGCCCTCTGCTACCGTAATATGTTTTACCGGCAAGCCTTTATCAATAAACTCAGCCATTAGTTCAGGGCTTACCCCGATACCAATCGGATATTTTTCCTTGGCAAGCCACTCACCTTGAAGCCGCTTGTCCCGTGTCAGACCCACGTCCATGGTCGCCAGTGTTTTCATAAACTTCACCATCTCTTCTTCACCATACAGTTTGGCAACAAAACTAATAAACGAACCTCCGGCACCTGTTGTCGTGGGATCAAATAACGATATTTCCCCTTTCCATTTTGGGTCCAATACGTCGTGTAGTTTTGTAATATCCTTTTCATTAACCAAATTCGTGTTGCGGGCATAATACTTTTCATATGAGGCCAGCAGTCCGAAAATCATGGTGTCTTTATCGATGTAAGGCACACTACCTATAACCCACGCTTTATCATTGGTTACCTCCGGTAGAATAAGATGTGGTTTGATTGGCTGTAAAATACCTCTGGTTTTATTCCCTGTAAGAGACCCACCTCCGGAATTAATAATATCTACTATGTGAACTCCCGCGGAATATTCTTTTTCCAGCCTCGCGCTTAGCTCAGATCCCCTACCGGTAACAAAATCCATGTTTATCCCGTACTTGCTTTTAAAGGCTTCGGCTAAATCAGTGCGAACATCGGCCGCAGCAGTAGAATAAAGCACAACCATGCCTTCTTTCTTAGCCTCGGCAACGATACCATCCCATTTT
>JAUYHV010000239.1 GCA_030689845.1 Dehalococcoidia bacterium | reverse complement strand
CGGAGTCTTTTTGGTATACTCGCCGGCTTTATTTGTTATCATCACCAAAGACTTCTTACTTGTTTGTAGACGACGAAATAAGCCAGCGGGGATAACGTGAGCCTTTATGAGGGCGCTTTCATTACCACAGAGTTTACATTTCATTGTGTTTCAGTGTAGCCGAACATCAATTACACACGATAAGTTCTACTAATATATTTTACCACAGACAATATGATTACCACTTAACCAATAGAAAATATGTTGAGGTTTGGATTGCAGAAGATAAAAATGAGATTAGCCAGAGAGCATTTGTGGTAATGATATTACCATAATTGGTAGCGGGAGTTGGATTCGAACCAACGACCTTCGGGTTATGAGCCCGACGAGCTACCGCTGCTCCATCCCGCGCTGATGTCTCTTATTATACCATAAAAGGACATGGGAGCAACTCCCCTGCCCAACCAGAGTAAAATAAAAACGTCTACCTGTTTCTCCTGCCCATTTTGGCGCAGACCACGTCCACCAGTGCCGGCAGCCCCGTGGTTTTTACCGCCTTTAATGCCCTCTCCAGCGCGGGTTTCAACTTTGCCGGGTCTTCCACGGGCCCCTCCCCGTAAGCGCCGAAGGCCCGGGCGATACCGGCGTAATCAACAGGCGGCTCGTCTATTGCCGTACCTATCAAACGCGTCTCCTGGGACCTGCCCCGGTTCTTAGCGACAGAATTGGAGTGGTCCTCGGAATTGTAATAGGAACGGTTGTTGTACATTATCACCAGCAGGGGGATTTTGCTTTTTACCGCCGTCCACAACGCCTGGGGCGTCATCATGAAATCGCCGTCGGCCTGGAAGTTCAAGCACAGTCTGCCTTTCCCTGTATTGGCAAGGGCGGTACCTATGGCCACCCCCAGGGCATTGCCCAGGCCCGCTCCCCCGCTTTCACAACCCCAGCGGTAAGGTTTGTCCCATTTCCACAAGCGGCGGGGCCAGCCCCGCAGGTTGCCGGAACCCAGTACCCAGTCCTCATCTTTTAACACTTCTCCGGCAGTATAAGCCAGCCATTCCGTAGCTATCGGTTTTTCCCCTCCACTGCTTGCCGCTTTTTCCCACCACTCCCTTTTCATTTGATGGCGCTTTTCCTCCAACCACTCCCGCCTCCTCTCCCTGTATTCTTCTCCCAAGCCCTTTTCCGCCTTCCTGCAGGCTTCAACAAGGGCAGGTACGGCAAGGGAAGTATCCGCCGCCAGGTTGATTTCCACGTTGGGCAGCTTCCCATAGGCAGCCGACCAGCTTCGCGTGGCTATATCCCTCAAGGAAATATCCACCACCTTGACTTCCGGAGTTATCAAAGGGGTTACTTTTCCCTCTTTCGGGTCGTTGACACGGTGTAAATATCCCCAGGGGTCCTCGAGGTCCAGGAAAATTATCAGGTCGGCCTTGGGGATCAGGATATCTTTTGCCCCTGTCAGGTCCATGGGGTGGGTGTTGGGAAAATTGAACCGCTTCCCCAGGTCTATTACCGGAGTAGCAGTCAGTTCTGCCAGTTCAACCAGGGCGTCTACCGCCTTGCTGTCCGGACCGTAACGGTCGGCGACAATCACCGGATTTTCCGCCTGCGCCAGCCATCCAGCCACTTTCCTGATGGCATCGGGGTCGGGAGCCAGGGGCGTGGACTTTAGCAATTTACTTGCGTAGGATATATCAACCGGGGACGCAAGCTCCGTCTCCTGCCACAGGGCGTCGAGACAGATATAAACCGGCCCGCAGGGCTTGGAAGTAGCCAGCCGGTATCCCCTGATAAAGCTGTCCACCACGCTCAGGTCGCCACAGGGCTGGTCGTCCCACTTGACGAAGTCCCTGACCAGGTTGCCCTGGACCTGGGCCGTATGTATCCACTCTATCCACGGCCGCCTCCTGGAAATATCCATGGGACCGCCGCCGCCAAGAACCAGGACAGGCGCCTGGTCGCACCAGGCGTTGTAAATAGCCATGGAAGCATGCTGCAGCCCCACCAGGTCATGGGTAATGGCTGACATGGGTTTCCCCGCCGCCACCGCGTATCCCTGGGCAATGGAGACGGAAATCTCCTCGTGGGCGCAGAGCAATATCCCGGGATTATTTTCCCCGTAGTTCACCAGGGAATCGTGTATCCCCCTGAAACTGGAACCGGGATTGAAGGCCACGTATTCGATACCAAGGGCTTTCATCAGTTCCACTACCAGATCCGAACCGTATTTCATCCTGTCAGTCATTTTCTCCTCCTGTTTTGATTGTGTTATTTTGACCTGGAAAACAAAGTTATTTCTTTTGCTTCCTGTTCCCAACGCCGGTTAAATGCAGCAATAATGACTTTTTTAAGGCAATGGTGTTTTGAGGACAGATTTCGTGGCAGCAATAACACCGGATGCACATTTTTTTATCTATGGAAGCTTTTCCGTGGTTTATGGTAATAGCCTCCACCGGGCACATCCTGTAACAATCGCCGCAGCCGTCGCAGCCGCTCTGCACCACTTCCGTGTTGACCACCATGCTGCCGCCGACAAAATTGATTAGCGGAGCCAATATTCCACCCATTCCTCTGTCACTGCCGGTAGTAGGTTTAAAGTCCCTGACCATTGCCTCGTCCAACGCTTTTCCCAGCACGTTGATATTCTTTACGTTGGCCGACGGTATATTCTGCTGCTCCGCTAAACGCAAAACGGGAATTTCATCATTTTTTACCCCCGTTATACGGGCTGCTATGCTGTCCACGGCAATGGCATCCCTCGAAGCTATCAACACGCCTATATGCCTCGGGTTTCCCGCCGCGGGACCGTTTCCTTCCATTCCCACGACGGCATCCATGATATTCAGGGTAGGCTTAACCATGAAAAGCAGGTCCAGCAGCATCTGGCCGAAATTATCTGCATTGACCAGTTTTGCATGGTACCCGGATTTCGTCAGGCCCGGCACAAGGCCGAAAGAGTTCTTTATGGCCCCTGTCAGGCGCATGGAGCCATGGTTTTTCAGTTTTGGCAGGTTAATTACCGCATCCACTTCCAGTGCGGCCTTTATGATATCGAAACGTTTTATCAGCTTTCCGTTGATATTGGAAACCTGATCTGTTTTGGTATTGAAATTCAAAACGGCTCCCGTGTCTCTGGCAACCTTGTCCAGTCCCGTCCTGCTGTACATCTTTTCCAGGAAAAACCGCGTAAAAGGACCACCCGGGCTGTCGCCGATAATGACTTTAGCCCCGTGGTCAATCAATATCCTGGCGACAGCGCCAACCACGTTGGGATGGGTAACAACAGCCTCATCCGGAGCGCTTAAGCGAAGAAGATTGGGTTTCAGCAGCACCGTCTGGCCGGATTTCACCGAGGCCCCGATCCCTCCCGTAAAAGACACGGCTTTTTTTACCGCCTCATAAACCCTGTCGGGTGAATAATCGTTACATTCTATGATTGCTGCATCGCTCATGGTTCATTCAACACCGGTTTTAAAATATTTTAATAATCAAACATTCTATTAACCAGAGAAAAGGGACAACTTTGCCTCGAACTCGGCCAGGTCTCTCACTGTAAAAGGCCCGTTTCGGTTACCCGTCCTGTCAACCATGTAAGCCTTGATGCCCAGGGACGAAGGGGCCAGGTAATCGAATTCGTAGTGGTCTCCTGCATGGCATATTTCCTCCGGCCTGATTTGCAGGCGGCGGCATATTTCGTCGTAGACCGTCTTATCTTTTTTTACCCGGTTAAAATGAGAGACGCATGAAAAGATATGGTCGAAGTGCTTTTTAAAAGGTTCCAATTCGATATCGATGAACTCTTCGGCGGCGTTGGAGACCAGTATTAAACCGTACTTTTCACTCAGTTTTTCCAGTACACGGGAAACCTCCGGATAAAAGGATATTTTGCTGCGGCAGGACTCCATCAACTCCCGCCAGTTTACCTGGAGGGCGAACCGTTCAAACCAGTACTTTATTTCATACCACTCCTTTTTCTGCGGCCCCACGGACTCATAAGCTTCGAAAACAACCCTGGTGGCCTCCTCTATGTCAAGGCTGTACTGGGCAGCATAGAGTCGGGGCACCCCCTCCAGCCATACCGCGTTTACGAACTCCGGTTGGACCAGGGTGCCGTCCATATCCAGGGAAACGATTTTTAACATGGAAGGCATTTTACCACAAAGGGCCGCATCTGTTTCCGGTCTTTTGAAGGCATCCCGGGAACTTGTTCAAGGAACAAGAACGGCTTTAATCGGGTACATCCCTTCAATTTCACCCGCGACAGCCCGCACCGCCTCGTCTGCCTGGTGGAGTGTGAACTTATGGGTTACCATCTTCTCGATGGGATATTTCCGGGACTCGATAAGCTTGACGGCAGCAGGTGTAACCTTTGAATCGCTGCTGAAAACACCCTGAAGCCGGATTTCATTCAGGACTATCTTGTCCATCATCAGGGGAGTCGGGGATTTCGTCCCTGTGCCTGCGCAAACAACAATGCCCTGTTTTTTCACCAGGTCCACCGATGTGACCATACCGCGGGTGTTTCCCGTCACATCCAGGATAACATCCGCCATTTTCCCCCCGGTCAACTCCCGTACGAACTTGACCACATCCTCTTCCTCCACGTTTACGGTATGGTTTGCTCCGTATTCCCTGGCCAGGGCCAGGCGTTGTGCGTCCCGGGTCAGCCCCGTAACTATAATATTTCCGGCCCCGGATTCCCTGGCAGCGATAGTGGCGGACAAGCCCTGGGGGCCGGTTCCCTGGATAACGACCGTATCCCCTATCTTTGCCTCTCCCATGACCCTCAACCACTGGATACCGTTGCCGATGACAGCCTTGGCCAGAACTGCGGCTTCAGCGGGTACGTCATCGGATATTTTATGAAATACGCTGTTGGGGTGAAGATACATGTACTGGCTGTAACCTCCCCAAAGGGATGGCGGGACATCGGTAGTTAGCCCGGTGCCGTAACGCCAGGGGTTCTGGCAATACTTATAGTTACCTGTAAGGCAGTAAGAACAGGCGCCGCAGGGGATGCCGGACCCTACCACAACCCGGTCTCCTTTTTTAACCTTGAAACGCTCCATAGCTGAGGATCCGATCTCGTCGATGCGGCCGAGAATCTCATGTCCCAGGATAATGGGAAAAGCGACTTTACCACCGTTGTAACGGTGTACGTCCGATGAGCAAACCCCTGCCATCTCAACTTTCAAAAGGGCATCGTTGTCTCCGATTTCAGGGATATCGAATTCCCTGACTTCAAAAGTACGAACACCCGTAAGCACTGCCGATAATTCCTTGCGACCCATATTCTCCCTCGCTTTTAATTATGAGTTAAGAATTTTATTGAATGCGAAACATAATAACAACCCGGCACACTTTAAATCAAGCCTGTTTATCGCCTGATAATTTTTCCCGGACTATTTATTTCTAATAACTTTGGCAGCCCCACAACGTCCATAATTTAAAAGATAATACGAAAATCAATGGCCCGTCAACCCCGAACGTCTTGACATTAGGGACTTTTTTTTTTACAATGCCAGACAACTTGACGGTTACGGGAGTAAATGTAAAGCGCATTTTGTGATTTGTTTCTGGCCGGAAAGATTGGCGTACTTTGGAGAAAAAACGGGCAAACCGGATAATTTATCGATAATAGATAATATTACCAAGGAGACGTATTAAGTGGATGACCTCAGAGTTTGGCTAAAAAAGGCGCAAGAAATTAAGCAGATAGACCAGGTTGACGGGGCGGACTGGGACCTTGAGATCGGGACTATTACTGCCCTCAACTGGAGAAAAAAAGAATACCATGCGCTGGTTTTCGATAACATAAAGGGTTATCCCGCGGGCTCCCGCGTGCTTACCAGTTCTACCTCCAATGCACCCCTGGTAGCTTTAACATTCAATCTGCCCCCCGGAGCCAGCGGATTGGAACTGATTGAAGTGCTTCGTCCCAAGTTGCAGGAGTGGGAACACAACAGCCCCAATTACGATTACCAATATGTAAAAACCGGTGCCATCATGGAAAACGTCCTTGAAGGAGACCGGATAGACCTTCTTAAATTTCCTGTTCCCAAGTGGCATGAACTTGACGGCGGCAGATATATTGGCACCGGTGATGCCGTTATCACCCGGGATCCGGATAACGATGAGATAAACCTGGGCACCTACAGGATAATGGTCCAGGATAAAAATACTACAGCCCTGTACATTTCTCCGGGAAAGCACGGAAGAGTCCACTACGAAAAATATCACGCCCGCGGTCAACCGTGCCCGGTTGTCATTTCCGTTGGGCACCACCCCGCCCTCTTCAGGGTTGCCAACATGGCCCTCAGACCGGGATCGGAATACAATTACATAGGGGCAGTGTTCGGTGAGCCCGTCAAAGTCATCAAAGAAGAAATTACCGGCCTTCCCATACCCGCCGATGCCGATATAGTTATCGCCGGGTTCTCTCCTCCCGGAGTTACCAGGCAGGAAGGTCCCTTCGGTGAATGGACGGGGTATTATGCCAGTAAAGACCGCCAGGCGCCTATCCTGGACGTAAAAAGGATTTATCACCGGAACAATCCCATCCTGGTGGGCTCACCTCCGGGAAGGGCTCCCAGTGATTCCAGCTACTTCAGGGGAGTAACCACCAGCGCCATGGTTTTCAACGAACTGTCCCAGGCAGGAATACCGGATGTAAAAGGTGTCTGGATGGGGGAAGCCCCCCTGGTCCAGTTTATAGTAGTCTCCATAAAGCAAAGGTATGCCGGTCACGCCAAGCAGGCAGCTTTGATTGCCACACAGTCCCGAACCGGGGCATACATGGGTCGCTACACCGTGGTAGTAGACGACGACATTGACCCCACCGACCTTCAGGAAGTTTTATGGGCCATCTGCACACGGTCAGACCCTGAGAAGGACATAGATATTATCCGGCGCTGCTGGAGTACACCTCTGGACCCGACCATTAGAAAACCAACCAATGCCTTCTACAATTCGAGGGCTATTATCGATGCCTGCAAACCATACGAGTGGAAAGACGAGTTCCCCCAGGAAATTACCATCAGTCCTGAACTAAAAGAGCGGGTGTTGAACAAATTCAAAGATATAATAAAATAAACCTGATATTTATAATATTTCGGATTTTTTATAGCAGGGGATGGTTTAAATGAAAATTTTCGAATTTCGTTATCTCGGGATGTTGACCCTGATTGTTATCCTAGGGTTTCTCACCGTATACCCCCTGGGCATGATTCTCTACGGAAGTTTTCGTAGCGAAGCTCCGGGCGTTCCCAGTGTGTTTACCCTGCAGGGATACATTGACGGGTACTCCGACCCCACTATTATAAAAGCCCTCGGAACCACCCTCGCCCTGGGAATTACCCGCACTATCATTACCATGATTCTTGCGGTATTCTTCTGCTGGATCTTGATAAGAACTGATACCCCTATGAAAGGGACCATGGAAATCCTGATGTGGATTAACTTTTTTATTCCCATTCTCCCGATGACCATGGGATGGATATTGCTGCTCGACCCCAGCTACGGGTTGTTTAACGTCTGGCTGCAAAAGCTTCCTTTCATTAA